>DASUZH010000348.1:0-3589 GCA_036376975.1 Burkholderiales bacterium
GCGAGCTGGTCCATCTCCTCGTAGTCGCCCTGCTGCAGGTCGACGATCTCGCGCTCGCTCGAGCCGCTGATCAGGATCATCGGGAAGCAGTTGACCGTGGCGTGCGCCAGCGCGTTGAGGCCGTTGAGGAAGCCGGGCGCGGAGACGGTCAGGCAGATGCCGGGCTTCTGCGTCAGGAAGCCGGCGATCGACGCGGCGTAGCCGGCGTTCTGCTCGTGGCGGAAAGACAGCACGCGCAGGCCGGCGGCCTGCGCGCGGCGGGTGAGGTCGGTGATGGGAATGCCCGGCAGGCCGTAGATCGTGTCGAGGCCGTTCAGCTTGAGCGCGTCGATCACCAGCTGAAAACCGTCGATCAGCTGTGCTTGCGCGTCGGTGGCGACTTGAGGTTCGACGGTGCCCATGGAGCTCCTCCTGTGAGGGACCGATATGGTAAGAACCCGCCTTCGGCCCCGGCCTTGACTGAGGTCAAGGGAGCCGAATCCCCCCTCAGCCGGCGCGCACCAGCCGCGCAAACCAGGTGGCGCAGTCCCGGTCCCGCACCATCACGCCGCCGTCGCCGATGCGGCCGAGCGGAGCGGTCGAGAACGGCGGCCGCAGCAGCTGCATGGAGAAGGCGCCGTCGTCCTCGACCTCCAGGCGGTACTCGAGCGAGGCGAGGCTGCTGACCAGCCACGTGCCGCTCACCCGCACGGCCGACAGCGAGCCCGCGTCGAGCACCTGCGGGCAGGTCTGCGCCAGGGGAGCGAGCCGCTGCCGGAAGCGCAGGTATTCCCGCATGGCGTCGTCGCGCTCCGACACGGACGCGGCGCGCAGCTCGCAGAGGATCAGCCGCGGCGGCGCGCCGCGCCCCCGCACGCCGGCCAGCCGGTTGAGCTGCTGCCAGCCTTCCGACGGCGGCCGCAGCCCGAGCGGCTGGCAGGGCTGCCCGGAGAACTCCAGCCCCCAGCGGCGCACCTGGGCGGCGAAGTAGCGGCGCACGTCGGCCGCGGCCGGGTCGCTCTGCTGCGTGTAGTCGAAATCGAATACGCCGTAGCGCGGCACGCCCGGCGTCTCGATCAGCCGGCGCATCCGCTCCGCGCCGGGCAGGTCGACCTCGAGCGGCATCGCGCCGACCAGGTTCGCGTGCCGCGACGCCGCGTGCACGCGCGGCGCGAGCGTGGACGCGGTCTGGGAGCCGAACGAGAGGTAGACCGCCGGCTGCCGCGCCGCCGCGGCGGGCAGCTCCCAGTCGAGGTAGCGCGCGCTCCACGGCGCGGCGGGCCAGCGGCCCGGCCGCGGGCCGAGCTGCAGCGCGAGCTGCCAGGCGAGCACGCCGGCGAGCGCGAGCAGCGCATAGCGCCGCGGCAGGAAGCCGGCCAGCAGGCTGCCGGCGAGCGGGCCGGCGAGGAGGAACAGCGCGGCGCCGAAGCGGGCGTTCGCCGAGCTCGCCAGCCAGAGCGCGCCGCCAAAGACGAAGAACAGCATGATCAGCCTGCGCGGCGGCGCGATCGCCGCGCGCGCGCCGGCGAAGCGGCGCAGCGCCCAGGCGAGGCCGGCGCCGGCCGCGGCGAGGACCAGCACGGCGGGCCGCACGTCGGCGAGCGCCATCTCGGTGTAGACCCAGGCGCGCGGCTGGGCGATGCGGAACGGCAGGCTGAGCGCGTCGGCCAGGCTCTGCGGCACCAGGATGCCCATCGCCAGGCTGGCCGGCGGGAAATCGGGCGAACGGAAAACGCCGTTGAAGAACGGGAACACCGGGTTGCCGAACTCGCGGTACAGGCTCCACGCGTGCGGCGCGCCGGCGACCAGCCACGCTGCGAGCGCCGCGCCGCCGAACGCGGCGAGCGCCGCCGGCTTGCCCCGCCCCGGCGGCAGGCAAAGGGCGAGCGCCAGCGCCGCGGCGAACACCACGTTGTGCACGCGCACCGCCACGGCGAGGCCGATCAGCAGGCCGGCGGCCGCGAGGCGGCGCATCGCCGGCGGCGCCCCGCCGCCCTCCTGCGCCAGGCTGCCGGCGGCGAGCCACAGCGCGCCGAGCACCGGCGCGCAGGCGAGCAGGTCGGCGAAGGACGTTCCGACCAGGTTCCAGTAGATCGGCGCGACCGCGCCGGCGAGCCAGAACGCGACCAGCAGCCAGGCGTCGTCGCGCGCCGGCGTGCCGCTCGCCAGCTGCCGCGTGAGCAGGAAGAGCAGCAGCAGGTTGACGGCGTGCAGCGCCGCGTGCAGCGCCGCGTTGAAGAGCGGCGCCACGCCCAGGCTGTCGAGCAGGTAGAGCAGCGCGAAGGGCAGCGGCGACTGGTAGCCGACGGTGGACGCGGCGAAAAAGTCCTGCGCCAGGCGCTCGTGGAAGGCGCTGTAGCCCAGGTAGAAGTGGTAAGTGATGAGATCGAAGTTCTGGTCCTGCCCTGCCGCCACGGTGACCGCGACCGATGCCGCCAGCCCCGCCAGCGCGACGATCGCGCTCAACCGTCTAGAATCCGCCTCACGCACCGAACATGACCTCCCTCGCCTCCCATCCGCAGCGTAACAGCATCCGCCTGCAGCTCCGGCAGAACCTCCTGCTGCAGGGCATGAGCCAGGCGCAGTGGGGCGATCTCGAGCCGCTGCTCACCGTCACCGACTACCGCAAGGGCGATCCGCTGGCGCGCCAGGGCGACGAGGAGATGATGCAGTTCTTCATCCTCGAGGGGATGCTGAAGCGCGTGGTGTCCAACCCGGAGGGGCGCGAGATGATCCTGCGCTTCGCCGCCGAGACCGAGATGGACACCTCCTACGCGGCGTGGCGCCTGCGCACGCCGGTGCCCTACTCGATCGTCGCCGTCACCAAGGTGCGCATCGCCGAGCTGACCATGCAGCAATGGGCCGAGTTCCTCGAGCGCAACACCGAGCTGAAGTTCCGCTTCGAGTACGAGGTGATGAAGCTGATGAGCGAGGTGATGGCGCACACCATCACGCTGCACCTGCTCGACGCGCCGGGGCGGCTGTCGCGCTTCCAGCGCAAGCACCCGGAGCTGGTCGGCCGCATCCCGAAGAAGGAGCTCGCCGCCTACCTCAACCTGACGCCCGAGACGCTGTCGCGTCTCAAGCAGAAGCTCGGCTGAGCGGGGATGCTGCGCGAGCTCGTCGCGCCCGCCCGGCTCACCGAGGTGGTCGACGTCGGCGCCAACCCGATCGACGGCGAGCCGCCCTACCTGCCGATGCTGCGCGCCGGCCTGTGCCGCGTCACCGGCTTCGAGCCGCAGGAGGCCGCGCTGCGCGAGCTGCTGCGCAGGAAGGGCCCGCACGAAAGCTATTTTCCGTACGTCATCGGCGACGGCGCCGCGGCGACGCTGCGCGTCTGCGCCGCGCCGGGCATGACCAGCCTGCTCGAGCCCGACGCGCGCTTGCTGGCGCTGTTCGCCGGCTTCGCCGAGTTCGGCCGGGTCACCGCGCGGCTGCCGGTGCAGACGCGCCGGCTGGACGACGTGGCCGAGGTGCGCCAGCTCGATTTCCTCAAGATGGACGTGCAGGGCTCCGAGCTCGCGGTGGCGCGTGGCGCGCGCGCCAGGCTCGCGCAGGCGGTAGCGATCCACACCGAAGTGTCGTTCCTCAACCTCTACGAAAAGGCGCC
>DASUZH010000349.1:0-2927 GCA_036376975.1 Burkholderiales bacterium
AAGATCAAGTTCACCGAAACGTTCGATCTGGACCTCGTCGATGGATTTGTCGAACCAGATGCACTTGGCTTTGGTGCTGCCTATCGAGTAGACGATAAGCGCGCCGTCCGCTTCTGGCCGAAGGCGGACGGACCGCGCGGCCGCCTGTTAGCTAGTCCGAAGGCTGGATGTTGTTGCGGCGGATGAAGTCCGCCCAGCCGTCGCGCTCCTTCTTCAGGCTGGCGGCGAACTCGGCCGGCGTGTCGAACACCGGCAGCAGCGCCTGCTGCTCGAGCTTCTCGGCGATCGGCCCGGAGCGCATGGCGCGCGAGATCTCGCCCGCCAGGCGGGCGAGGATCGGCTCGGGCGTGCCCGCCGGCGCCACCACGCTGAAGGAAGTGAACACCTCGACCGGATAGCCGGCCTGGGTGAAGGTCGGCACGCCCGGCAGCAACGGCGTCGGCTGCGACACCGCGATCGCGCGCAGCTTGCCGGCGCGGATGTGCGAGATCGCCGACGCGACGTCGGGCATCATGAACTGGATCTGGCCGCCGAGGAGATCGGCGTACCCGGCGCCCACGCCCTTGTATGGGACATGGGTGAATTGCGCGCCGGCCTTCTCTTCGAACATCTTGATTCCGAGGAACGTCGGGCTGCCGGTTCCTGCGGAACCGTACGCGATCCGCTCGCCGCTCTTCGACAGCTTGACCAGGTCGGCAAGCGAGGAAGCCTTCACCGACGGGTTCACCGCGACCACCATCGGCGCGATCACGCCGCGCGTCACCGGCGCGAGGTCCTTCTCGGCGTTATAGGGCAGGTTGCGGTAAAGACTCGGGTTGACCGACAGCGCCGGGTTGGCCGAGACCAGGATGGTGTAGCCGTCGGGCGCGGCCTTCGCCGCCACCGCGGCGCCGATGTTGCCGCTGGCGCCGGGCCGGTTCTCGACCACGAACTGCTGCTTGAGGGAATCGCCCAGCGCCTGCGCGAGCAGGCGCGCGTAGACGTCGGTGCCGCCGCCCGGCGACGAAGGTACGATGATGCGGACGGGCTTCGCGGGCCAGGCGTCTTGCGCCTGAGCCAGCGAATGAACACAAACGACAACCAGCGCCAGGAGGATTCGCATGGAACCATCTTACATCCACGTGCAGTCCATGCGCCTCGCCTCGGGCGAGGAAGCGCTGCTCGCGATCGTGCTGACCCGCGACGGCCGCGTCGGCTACGGCTTCGACCCCGGCCTCGACGCCACCGCGGCGCGCCACATGGCGATGCGCGCCGCGGGGCTGCCGGTTACACCGGGTGACGGATGTAGCCCTCGGGCGTGAACTGCACGCGGTCGCCGACCTTGATGCTGCCGGCAGGCGCGTCGACGTACTGGAACGTGCCGTCTTCCATGCGCACGCCCAGGCGGCGCATGTCGCTCGCCGCGGTCGTGCCGGCGCCAGCGGTGGTCGGCAGCGCGGTGATCGTCTCGACGCGGCCATAGCCGGGCTTGATGGACACCGGCGGCGCCACGACCACCGCGGTCGGCGCGGCCGGCGCGGTCACCACGGGCGCCGGAGCCTGCTGCGGCACGACGACGACGGGGGCGGGAGCGGGCGTGGCGGGCTGCTCGCTCGCGCACGCACCCAGCGCCGCGATGGCAACAATGGGCACTGCAATGCCAAATTTGCTCATTTGAACCTCCTGTAGGAAGACAACTACAGGCAGAGCAATCGGCGTACCTACATCGTCACTGCTTCGGGATCTTCGCCGCCTCCACCACGCGGCCCCAGCGCTGCGACTCGGAGACGAAGAACTCGCGCAGGTGCTCCGGCGTGCTCGGGCGCCCCTCGACGCCGAGCTCGGCGAAGCGCTTCTGCACGTCGGCGTCGGCCAGCGCCTTGACCAGCGCCTCGCGCACCTTGTCGATCGCGGCGCGCGGCGTCTTGGCCGGGGCGGCGAGCGCGTTCCAGGACGCCACGTCGTAGCCGGGCACGCCGGCCTCGATCACCGTCGGCACGTCGGGCAGGCCGGGGAAGCGCTTTCCGGCGCTCACCGCGAGCGCGCGCAGCTGGCCGCCGCGGATGCCGGAGACGAGCGGCGCGATGAAGTCCACCCCGACGTCGACGCTGCCGTTGCGCACCGCGACGACCACCTCGCCGGTGGTCTTGTGCGGCACCACGACCGCGTCGATGCCGGCGGTCGAGCGGAACAGCTCGCCGGCCAGGTGCTGCGTGCCGCCCGGGGTGATGGTGCCGATGTTGACGCTGCCGGGCTTGGCCTTCGCCGCCGCCAGCACGTCCTTCAGGGTCTTGTGCGGCGAGTCCGCCCGCGTCACCAGCACCAGGCTGAAGTAGCCGACGGTGGAGATCATCGCGAAGTCGTTGACCGGGTCGTAGGGCAGCGACTTGAACAGCGCCTGCGACACCGCGTTGCCGTTGGTGAGCAGGAGGAGCGTGTGCCCGTCGGGCTCGGCGCGCGCCACCGCTTCGGCGGAGCGGATGCCGCCGGCGCCGGGCATGTTCTCCACGATCACCTGCTGGCCGAGGCTCTCGGTCATCTTCGGCGCGATGGTGCGCGTGGTGATGTCGGCGACGCCGCCCGGCCCGAACGGCAGCACGATGCGCACCGGTTTTGAGGGAAACGCCTGTGCAAACGCAAGCGCTGGGAGAAGCAGCAGTGTATAGAGCGTTGTTTTCATTTCCACCTCGAATAGACCCGACGGGCATTGCCTTCGAAAATCTTCTTCTTGTCCCCGGCGCTGAGCGCGCTCGAGTCGATGTAGCGCTTGGTGTCGTCGAAATACTGGCCCGTCTCCGGGTCGATGCCGCGCACCGCGCCGACCATCTCGGAGGCGAACAGGATGTTGTCCACCGGCACGACTTCGGTCAGCAGGTTGATGCCCGGCTGATGATAGACGCAGGTATCGAAGAAGATGTTCTCCGCCATGATCTTGTCGAGCTCGGGCC
>DASUZH010000350.1:0-4409 GCA_036376975.1 Burkholderiales bacterium
AGAAGTCGAGGCGCGTCGAGCTGCCGCGCTTCATCTACGCGCTCGGCATCCCGGGCGTCGGCGAAGAGGTGGCGAAGATCCTGGCCAGGCACTTCGGCAGCCTGCCGGCCCTGCTCGACGCCGATTGGGCTACTCTTGCCACCGCCAAAGAAACAATCAGGAAAGAGAATACCCGGTTGAAGAAGAAGGGCGAGCCGCTGCAGGCCGTGCCGCTGGAGGGCATCGGGCCGGAGCTGATGGAAAGTGTCGAAAAATTCATGCAGGAGCCGCACAATCGGGATGTGATCGGACGGCTGACCGGCGCGGTTTCGCTGCTGCGGGACAAGGCCGTCGAACAGGCGCCGGATGCGAAGACCTTCGTGCTTACCGGCACGCTCGCCGGCATGAGCCGGGACGAGGCGCAGGCGGCGATCGAAGCGAAAGGGCACAAGGTGACAGGCTCGGTGTCGAAGAAGACCGACTACGTGGTGGCGGGCGAAGACGCCGGCAGCAAGCTCGACAAGGCGCGCCGGCTCGGCGTCGCCGTGCTGGACGAGAAGCAGTTCCTCGACCTGCTGAAGAGCCTCTGACATGGCCGCCAAGAAGCTGAGGAAAGCCGTATTCCCGGTCGCCGGCATGGGCAGCCGCTTCCTGCCGGTGACCAAGGCGAGCCCGAAGGAGATGCTGCCGATCGTCGACAAGCCGCTGATCCAGTACGCGGTGGAGGAGGCGGCCGCCGCCGGCATCACCGAGATGATCTTCGTCACCGGCCGCAACAAGCGCGCCATCGAGGACCATTTCGACAAGGCCTACGAGCTGGAGACCGAGCTGGAGAAGAAGAACAAGACCGTGCTGCTCGACATGGTGCGCTCGGTGCTGCCCGAGGGCGTGCGCTGCATCTACATCCGCCAGGCCGAGCCGCTCGGCCTCGGCCACGCCGTGCTGTGCGCGCAGCCGGCGGTGGGCGAGGACCCGTTCGCGGTGATCCTGGCCGACGACCTGATGGACTCGAAGCCGCCGGCGATGGCGCGCATGGCGGAGGTGTTCGCCCGCGAGGGCGCCTCGCTGCTCGGCGTCGAGGAGGTGCCGCGCGACCAGACGCAGAGCTACGGCATCGTCACCATCGACAAGATGCAGGGCGACCTGGCGCGCATCCACAGCATCGTGGAGAAGCCGAAGCCTGCCGCGGCGCCGTCGAACCTGGCGGTGATCGGCCGCTACGTGCTGACGCCGCGCATCTTCGAGCTGCTCGGCTCGGTGACGCCGGGGGCGGGCGGCGAGATCCAGCTCACCGACGCGATCTCGGCGCTGCTGGCGCACGAGCGGGTGTTCGCGCTGCGCCTGCCCGGGCGGCGCTTCGACTGCGGCTCGAAGCTCGGCTACCTGCAGGCGACGGTCGAGTTCGGCCTGCGCCACGCCGAGACCGGCGAGGCCTTCGCGCGCTTCCTGAAGTCACGCTAGACTCGGCGCATGCCGGATGTACAGCAGGCTTGGGCGTTCCTCGACAATTCCGAGCCGGTGGCGAGCGCCGAGCAGGTCGAGGCGGCGGTGCGCCGCCTGGCCGGCGAGATCAGCCAGCGCCTGGCCGACGCCTACCCGCTGGTCCTCGCGGTGATGGGCGGCGCGGTGGTGTTCGCCGGGCAGATCCTGCCGCGGCTGCGCTTCCCGCTCGACTTCGACTATATCCACGCCACGCGCTACGGCGCGGCGACGCGCGGCTCGCGCATCGAATGGCGCGTCACGCCGCCTGAAAGCGTGAAGGACCGCACCGTCCTGGTGCTCGACGACATCCTCGACGGCGGCGAGACCATGGCGGCGATCCGCGGCCGCCTGCTCGAGCTGGGCGCGCGATCGTTCCACTGCGCGGTGCTGGTGGAGAAGAAGCTGAAGGTGGCGAAGCCGATCGCCGCCGACTTCGTCGGCCTGCGGATCGAGGACCGCTTCGTCTTCGGCTGCGGCCTGGACGCGAAGGGCTTCTGGCGCAACCTGCCGGAGATCCGCGCGATGAAGGAGGGCTGACTTGCTGGCGATCATCGGCGGCAGCGGCCTGACGCAGCTCGGCAACCTGGAGGTGACGCAGCGCAAGGTCTCGCGCACGCCCTACGGCGAGCCGTCCGGCGCGCTGACCTTCGGCCGCATCTCGGATTGTGAAGTGGTGTTCCTCGCGCGCCACGGCTACGGTCACACCATCGCGCCGCACGAGGTCAACTATCGCGCCAACCTGTGGGCGCTGAAGGACGCCGGCGCGAGAGAGATCGTGTCGGTGGTGTCGGTCGGCGGCATCCGGAACAATACCTGGCCGGGATCGCTCCACCTGCCGAGCCAGATCATCGACTACACCTGGGGCCGCGCCGCGACCTTCTTCGAGGGCGCCGGCGTGCCGGTGAACCACATCGACTTCACCGAGCCGTACTCGCAGGCGCTGCGCGGCAAGCTCCTCAAGGCGGCGGAACGCTGCGGCGAGAACCTGTCCGACGGCGGGGTGTATGCCGCCACGCAGGGCCCGCGCCTGGAAAGCGCGGCCGAGGTCACCCGCCTGGAGCGCGACGGCGCCGACCTGGTCGGCATGACCGGCATGCCCGAGTCCTCGCTCGCGCGCGAGATCAGCCTGGAGTACGCCGCCATCGCGGTGGTGGCGAACTATGCCGCCGGCCGCGGCGACAGCGCGCGCGCCATCCCGCTCGACAAGATCGGCGCGGTGCTGGAAGAGGCGATGGGACGCGTGCGCAAGATCATCGGTGCGCTGTGCGAGGCGAGCAAATGATCCGCCCGGTGCTGCGCATGGGCGATCCAAGGCTGCTGCAGAAGTCCCTGCCGGTGACGGATTTTCCCGCTCTGAAGGACCTGCTGGCCGACATGCGGGACACGATGGCCCACCTCAACGGCGCCGGCCTCGCCGCGCCGCAGATCGGCGTCGGCCTGCGCGTGGTGATCTTCGGCGTGAAGTCCAACCCCCGCTATCCGGACGTCGGGGAAGTGCCCGACACCGTGCTGATCAACCCCGAGATCGGCATGCTCACCGACGAAATGGAGGAGGGCTGGGAAGGCTGCCTGTCGGTTCCCGGGATGCGCGGCGTGGTGCCGCGCGTCGTGCGGCTTCGTTACTCGGGTTTGGATGAATCTGGAAAGCCTTTTTCCAGGATCGCAGAGGGCTTTCATGCCCGCGTCGTGCAGCACGAGTGCGACCACCTCGACGGGATTCTCTATCCGATGCGGATCCGCGACTTCAGCCGCTTCGGCTTCATCGAGGAGCTTTTCCCGGGCCAGGACCTGCCCGCGGAGGACTAGTGGCGACGTTCAGGGAGCGGGGGGAGAAGGTCCGCCTCGACGACATCTCGGCCGAGCCGCCGAAGGGGATGACCAGGGAGAAGGCGGCGGCGCGCTTCGCCAGGCTCGGCGAGGAGATGTTCCAGCTGCAGGACGCCATGTTCGGCGCCAAGGTAAACAGCGTCATGGTGGTGCTGCAGGGCCGTGACAGCGCCGGCAAGGACGGCGCGATCAAGCACGTCGTCGGCTGCCTCAACCCGCGCGGCGTCAACGTGGTTTCCTTCGGCGCGCCGACGCTGGAAGAGCGCCAGCACGACTTCCTCTGGCGGGTCCACCGGCACGCTCCGCGCCTGGGCGAATTCGCCATCTTCAACCGCTCGCACTACGAGGACGTGCTGGTGGTGCGCGTGCACAGCCTGGTGCGCGAGAAGCTGTGGCGGGAACGCTATGGCCACATCGCCGATTTCGAGGAGCTGCTCGCCGAGCACGGCACCATCGTGCTGAAGTTCTTCCTGCACATCACGAAGAAGGAGCAGAAGGAGCGGCTGCTCGAGCGCGAGGAGGCGGTGGAGACGGCGTGGAAGCTGAATCCGAACGACTGGAAGGAGCGCGACTTCTGGGACGAGTTCACCGAGGCGTACGAGGAAGCGATCTCGCGGACGGCGTCACCCCATGCGCCGTGGATCGTGGTGCCGGCAAACGCCAAGTGGTACCGCAACCTGGTGATCGCCGAGGCCATCGTCGAGGCGCTGCGCGAGCACCGCAAGGGCTGGAAGAAAACCCTCGACCGGATGGGCCGCGAAGGACGCGCCGGCCTGGCCGCCTACCGCGCCGGGAAGAAAAGCTAGATCTGCAGTTCCTTCAGCAGCTCCTGCTCGAGCTGCAGCACCTTCTTGGAGTTGCCGAGCGCCTCGCCTGAGACGAGGAACACGTCTTCCGCGCGGTCGCCGAGGGTGTTGATGCGCGCGGTCTGCAGGTTGAGCTGGTAGCGGGAAAGCGTGCGCGCCACGCCGTAGAGCAGCCCGGGCCGGTCGGAAGCGACGATCGAGAGCACGTGGTAGGCGCCGCGCTCGTCGGGGCGGATGTCGACCACCGGCGAGATCGGGAAGTGGCGCACGCGGCGCGACAGGCGGCCGCCGAGCGGCGGGCCGAGCGGCTGCTCG
>DASUZH010000351.1:0-9139 GCA_036376975.1 Burkholderiales bacterium
GCCTGCTGCCGTGGCGCGCGGCGGTCGAAGGCACCGCCGGCATCGTCACGCTGGTCGCGCTGTTCTTCTTCGTGTTCCGCAGCGGCCTCAACCTGCGCTTCGCCGACCCCAGCCTGACCACCGAGATGGCGGGCTCGGCGATCCTGTTCCTCGCCTACATCATGTATCACGCGCCGACCATGCGCGAGGCGCTGACGCTGTTCTACCCGGTCGCGCTGCTGTTCGGCGTGCTGCGCCTGACGGCGATGCGGCTGACCGTGCTCGCGTTCCTCGCGCTCGCCGCGCACGGCACGATGCTGCACCTCTCCTACCTGCGCGACCCGATGTGGTTCGACGAGGACGCGGCGATCACCGAGATGGTGGTGATGATGATCGTGCTGCCCTGGTTCGCGGTGATGGGCGGCTACGTCAACCGCCTGCGCCTGCGGCTCGCCGACAGCAACCGCATTCTGCGCGGCGCCTTCGACCGCATCGAGCAGCTCGCGCAGCACGACGAGCTCACCGGCACCTACAACCGGCGCTACCTGATGGACGCGCTGGCGCGCGAGCGCTCGCGCGCCGAGCGCCTCGCCGCGCAGTTCTCGGTGTGCCTGATGGACATCGACCACTTCAAGGCGATCAACGACACGCACGGCCACGCCGCCGGCGACGCCGTGCTGCGGCACCTGCCGGACGTCGCCGCCGCCGGCCTGCGCGGCTTCGACGTGTTCGGGCGCCTCGGCGGCGAGGAGTTCCTCGTCGTGCTGCCCGGCACGGACCTTGCCGGGGCGGCGGTGGTCGCCGAGCGGGTGCGCGCGGCGGTCGAGGCGGCGACTTTCCCCGGCACGGCGGCCGGCCAGCGCGTCACCGTCACGCTCGGCGTCGCGCAGCGGACAAAAGGCGAAGACGTCTCGGTTTTGCTCGCCCGCGCCGACCGGGCCCTCTACAAAGGCAAGGAAGCCGGCCGCAACCGGGTCGAAACCGACCCGCCGCCGAAGGGGTAGAATCCGCACCCGCCCGATGAAGACCACCTTCCTCGAGTTCGAGCAGCCCATCGCGGAGCTTGAGAACCGCATCGAAGAGCTGCGCTTCGTGCAGGACGACTCGGCGACCGACATCACCGAAGAGATCCAGCGCCTCACCAAGCGCAGCGCGACCCTCACCAAGGACATCTACGGCAAGCTCTCGCCGTGGCAGGTGGCGCAGGTCGCGCGCCACCCGCAGCGCCCCTACACGCTCGACTACGTCGCCGCGCTGTTCACGCACTTCGAGGAGCTGCACGGCGACCGCGCGTTCGGCGAGGACGCCTCGATCGTCGGCGGCCTGGCGCGCTTCGAGGGCAGGGCCTGCGTGGTGATCGGCCACCAGAAGGGGCGCGACACCAAGGAGAAGATCCTGCGCAACTTCGGCATGCCCAAGCCCGAGGGCTACCGCAAGGCGCTGCGCCTGATGAAGCTGGCCGAGAAGTTCGAGCTGCCGGTGTTCACCTTCGTCGACACGCCGGGCGCCTATCCCGGCATCGACGCCGAGGAGCGCGGCCAGTCGGAGGCGATCGGCCGCAACCTGTTCGAGATGGCGCGCCTGCGCTCGCCGATCATCGTCACCGTGATCGGCGAGGGCGGCTCGGGCGGCGCGCTCGCCATCGCGGTCGGCGACGTGGTGCAGATGATGCAGTACGCCACCTACTCGGTGATCTCGCCCGAGGGCTGCGCCTCGATCCTGTGGCGCGACTCGAGCATGGCGCCGGAGGCCGCCGAGGCGCTCGCCATCACCGCCACCCGCCTGAAGACCCTCGGCCTGATCGACAAGATCGTGCCCGAGCCGCTCGGCGGCGCGCACCGCGATCCGCAGGCCGCTTTCCAGGCGCTGCGCAAGGCGCTGCTCGAGGCGCTCAAGCAGCTCGGCGAGATGAAGCCGAAGGAGCTCGTCGAGGTGCGACTCGAGCGTCTGATGGGCCATGGCAAGTTCAAGGAAGCAACCGAGCGCTAAGCGCATCGCCGTCGGGCTCTCCGGCGGCGTCGATTCAGTCGTCCTCCTGCACCAGCTCCGCGAGCATCACCCGGTCTCCGCGATCCACGTCCACCACGGCCTCAGCCCGAACGCCGACGCCTGGACCGCGTTCTGCCGCAAGTTCTGCAAGCGCCTTGATGTCCCCCTTGTCGTCGAATTTGTTTCAGTAAAGAAGAAAAACAAAGGCCTCGAAGCGGCCGCGCGCGAGGCTCGCTACGCCGCGTTCAAGAACGTAGACGCGGACGTCATCGCGCTCGCGCACAACCTCGACGACCAGGCCGAGACGGTGCTGATGAACCTGCTGCGCGGCGCCGGCGCGCGCGGCGCGAGCGGCATGCCCGAGTACGCGCGCCTCGGAGACAAGGTGATCTGGCGTCCGTTCCTGGGAAAAACCAGACAATCCATTCTTTCGTATGCGCGCAAGAACCGCCTCGACTGGGTCGAGGACGAGAGCAACGCCAACGAAGCGCTGACGCGCAACTTCATCCGCCGCAGCGTCGGCCCGCTCCTCGAGAAAAAATTCCCGCAATGGAAGCAAAGCCTGGCGCGCGCCGCGAAGCACTTCTCGAAGAAGGAGCTCGGCAAGGAAGACCTGCTGCGCCACTACCTGCGGTCTAGAGGCCTGAAGGCGCCGAGCGAGGCGAAGCTGATCGAGATGCTCAAGCAGCTCGCCACCGGCAGCCCGCGCACCGAGCTCGTGCACGACGGCGCCACGCTGCGCACCTATCGCGGCAAGGTCTTCCTCGACGCCGACCTGTCCGCCGAGTTCTCGCCGCAGGAGTGGAGCGGCGAGCCGCGCCTCAAGCTGCCGCAGCTCGGCGGCGAGCTGCGCTTCCGCAAGGCGCGCGGCAAAGGCATCGCGCTCGAGCACAAGCCGCTCAGCGTCCGCCTGCGCGCCGGCGGCGAGCGCCTGCAGCCCGACCCGAAGCGCCCGCGGCGCACGCTCAAGAATCTCTTCCAGGAAGCTGGCGTTCCCCCCTGGCAGCGCGAGCGCCTGCCGCTCCTATTCAGCGGCGACGATCTCGTATGGGTTCCCGGCCTCGGCATCGATGCACGTTTTCAGGCGCCGCACGGCAGCGAAGGCATGGTCCCTGAATGGCGATCGCTGTCGACGGCATAGACATACACGTCGACGGCGACGGCGCCGAAACCGTCGTGATGGTCCACGGCTGGCCGGACACCTACCGGCTGTGGGACTCGACGGTCGCGCACCTGCGCGAGCGCTACAAGTGCGTGCGCTTCACGCTGCCCGGTTTCGACATTGCCAAGCCGCGGCGAGCCGTTTCGATCGACCAGATGTCGGAATTCTTCCGCCGCGTGATCGAGCAGGTGAGTCCCGGCCGCAAGGTGATTCTGCTGCTGCACGACTGGGGCTGCCTGTTCGGCTATCAGTTCTACACGCGCCACCCGGACCTGGTGCAGAGGATCGTCGGCGTGGACATCGGCGACACGCGCAAGCTGAAGGAGTCCTTGTCGGCGCGCGGCAAGTTCTACGTCACTGCGTACCAGTGGTGGCTGGCGCTCGCGTGGTGCGTTGGCGGGCGCCTTGGCGACCGCATGGTCCTGCGCATGAAGCGGTTCATGAAGAGCCCCTCCGACGAGCGCTACCTCGGCTCGTGCATGGGCTATCCGTACTACCGCACGTGGTTCGGGGGAAAGGACTCGTACCGCCCGCAGTTCCGGCGCTTCAAGCCGGCCTGTCCGATGCTCTTCATCTACGCGAGGCGCAAGCCGCTCATGTTCCACACCAACGAGTGGCTGGACGAGCTGCGTCAGCGCAAGGAGAACCGGGTGGTGGAGTTCGACACCGGCCACTGGATCATGCTGCAGCAGCCGCAGCGCTTCAATGAGGTCGTGGGCGACTGGCTCGCGGGTAGATGAAGGCAGCCGTCATCCGCCGCTACGGGCCGGCTAGCGAGATCGAGCTCGCGGAGCTGCCGCAACCCGTCGCGGCGGCGGGGAAGCTGCTGGTGCGCGTGCGCGCGGCGAGCCTCAATCCGCTCGACGTCAAGCTGCGCAGCGGCTCGCTGCGTCGCGTGATGCCGCTCAAGTTTCCCGCGGTGCTCGGCTTCGACTTCGCCGGCGAGGTCGAGGAGGGCGCGGCGGGCTGGGAGCGCGGCGACCCGGTGTTCGGGCGGACCGACGCGAAGACCGGCGGCACGCATGCGGAATTCGCCGTGGTCGACCCGGGGGTCGTGGTGCGCATGCCGGACGGGCTTTCGTTCGAGCAGGCGGCGAGCCTGCCGCTGGTGGCGTGCACGGCGATCCAGGCGCTGCGCCAGGCCGGGCTGCGAAAAGGCGACCACCTCCTCGTCATCGGCGCGGGCGGCGTAGGGTCGGTCGCGGTGCAGATCGGGCGCGCGATGGGCGCGGTGGTTGGCGATGCAGCGGAGGACGACTTCGATGTGATCCTCGATACGGCGCATAACGCGCCGACCGCGGACACCTTGAGCAAGCTGGATCGCCACGGCCGCTATGTCACCACCGGCTTCTCGCCCAGGCTTCTGCTGCGCTCGATCCTTTCACGGAGATTTGGTTTCGTGATGAGCAAGGCTAACGGCGCGCTGATGCGCGAGGTTTCGCGGCTGGTCGCGGCGGGCCAGCTCGTCCCGGTGGTGGAGGCGAGCTATCCCCTCGAGCGCATCGCCGAGGCGCACGCGCGACTGGAGCGCGGCCACATGCGGGGCAAGCTCGTGATCACGCTATCCTGAGCGATGTTCATCGGCCATTTCGCGCTCGCCTTCGCCGCCAAGCGCGCGGCCCCGTCGATCTCGCTCGGCACTCTGTTCCTCGCCGTGCAGCTCGCCGACCTGCTATGGCCGAATTTCGTGCTGCTTGGGCTGGAGCGGGTCGAGGTCGCGCCGGGGATCACCAAAGTGACGCCGCTCGACTTCGTCAGCTATCCGTATTCACACAGCCTGCTGGCGCTGGCGATCTGGGGCGCGTTCTTCGTCGGGATTCACTGGGCGATCAGGCGGCGCGGCGGAATCGTGCCGTGGCTCCTGGCGGCGCTGGTGCTGAGCCACTGGGTGCTGGACGCGGCGAGCCACCGGCCCGACATGCCGCTGCTGATCGGCGGCGGTCCGCTGGTCGGGCTCGGCCTTTGGAATTCGATCCCGGCCACGGTCGTCGTCGAGACCGTGCTCTTCGTCGCCGGGGTGGCGCTCTATGCGCGCGCCACCCGCCCGCTTGACTGCACAGGTGTCTATGCATTCTGGGGTCTGGTCGCTTTCCTGCTGCTGGTGTCGGTGGCGAACCTGATGGGACCGCCGCCGCCGAGCGCTGCCGCCGTGGCCTGGGTCGCGCAGTCGATCTGGCTGCTGGTGCTGTGGGGCTACTGGATCGACCGTCACCGCGGTCCATCGCAGGCTACGGGATGAGATAGCGCTCCTGCAGCGTCTTCCTGATGAAGGCCCGCGCTTCGTCGCGGTCGAAAGCGGCGCCTTCGTCCAGCTTCGAGGCGTACTCGAAGAACGGCATGAAGAGCTGGCCCTGGTCGGGCTGCGCGCGCAGGGTGATGCGTGACGTGGAAACTTCGCGCCAGGCGGCGCGCACCTCGGCCCAGAACGGCTCGGTGCGCGCGAAGTATTTCTCGGCGGCGCTGAAGTCGTAGTCCTTGATCCGCTCGTAGCGCGCGACGCCGTACTCGCGCGCCACGTAGCGGTTGTCGGCCATCGCCAGCTTGAGGTTGTTCTCCTCCTGCACCCAGCCGGTCGGCGTGATGGTGTGGCGGTTGGTGCCGACCAGGACGTCGTAGTCCTTGCGCACGCTGAACTCGCGCCGCGGCAGCGGCCGCCAGGTCTCGTCGCTGATCCAGGTCGACATGCCCTCGGTGTGCTCCCAGCGCCCGCGCGCGGCGTAGCGCGGCGAGTCGTCGACCTGGTAGACGCTCTGCACCCAGGCGCCGGGGCGCTCCGCCGGCGGCACGATGCGCGGCGTCCACGCGTTGCCGCCCTGGTACGCGAGCAGGCTGTCGGCCTGGTAGCGCCATTCCTGCCGCCAGTGGCGCACCACCATCGGCTCGCCCACCTTGCCGTCGGGCTGCTGCACGCGCATGGCGAGGATGTGCTGCAGGGCGATGAAGTCGGGGCGGTCCTCGGCGACGAACACGTACTCGGTGCCCCAGCTCTGGTAGGGCGCGTCCTGCTTGAGCGCCGGGTCGTAGCGCACCACTTCCAGGAAATCGAAGCTCACCCGGTAGGGGCCGGCCATGGCGAGGATGGCGCGGCGGTCGCGCTCGAGCGGCGGGATGCGCGACTCGCGCAGGCGCATCCAGGACTCGGCCGGCGCGGCGTCGAGCGTGACCGGCGCGCCGCGCGTGGTGGCGCCGCGCGGCTTCAGCATGCCCTCGCCGAGGGGCCAGGCGAAGATGAACTGCGCCGGCGCTTGCGCCAGCGCCTTGGCCTGCAAGGCGAGACAAAGCAGTAGAAGGGCGATCCGCATGGCAGTATCTTGCGCATGTTGCCGCGCCGCGATCAACTGGCGGTGCTGGCGCTCGGCGCGCTGGTGGCGCTGGCGCCGGCGGTCTGCGCCGCGCAGTCGCAGGTCGTCGTCGAGGGGAATCTGAAGCAGCGGGCGAACGGCGTGCTCGCCCTGATGGGCTACATGGTCACCCCGGACGTGACCACCGGCTCGCTCGGCATCTCGAACGCCGCCACCGGCAATCCCGATCTCGCGATGACCACGCTCGGCGGCGGATTCACCCTGCGCGGCCGCTATCCGCTGTACCTCGAAGGCACCCTGGGCTACGCGCGCTACGACCCGACCTTCGTCACCACCAATGGCCAGGTCGAGCGCCAGGTCGAGTCGCAATGGGACGCCTACTCGGCGACCGGTGGCGTCGGCTGGGACTTCCCGCTTGCGGCGCGCCTGGTCGTGCGCCCGGTGCTCAATTTCTCGCTCGGCCGGGTGGATAGCGCGATCTCGGTGCGCGAGGAGTCAGGCGACGAGATCGGCTTCCTGGCCAACGGCAAGCTTGATTCCCGGGGCTTCGGCGGCTCGCTGATCCTCGACTACGAGGACTACCGGCCTGAGCGGGAGATCGACGTCGAGCTGCGGTACACCAACATCCGCCTGAGCAGCTTGGGCGGCAGCGCTTCGATAGTGCAGGGCAGCGCCGACGCCGAGAGCGTGAGCTTCTGGACGCGGCGGCGCGCGCCGAGCGGGATCACGATGCTCGAGCGTCCGCTGCGCTACGTGCTCGAGTTCGCCTACTCGCGCTTCTTCGGCGACCTCGACGGCGTGCTCGGCTTCAACGACGTGGCCTCCTTCGGCGCCGGCGTCGAGCTGGACAGCAGCGCCCGGGACATCCCGGTCGAGCGTACCCGGCTGATGCTGCGCTACAGGGTGGGCGAGAACGTCACCGGCTGGTCGATCGGGCTGGCGGTCAGCTTCTAGCGCTTGCGGCGCTTCAGCGCGGCATCGCGGGCCGCGCGCGACTCGGGACTGGCGGCGGCGAGCTCGAGCTGGTCGGGCGCCATGTGGCTGACGGCATGGGCGCCGATGCTCGCATAGGCGTTGACCGTCTCCTTGGTCATCATCACCGAATGCTTCGGCTTGTCGAGAGCCTTCCCCGCCATTTTTTCCGCGGCGGCAAGGACGCTCCCGGGCTCGCACACTTCGTCGACCAGGCCCATCGCGAACGCGTCGGCGGCAGTCACCCGCTCACAGAGGATGGCCAGGCGCTTGGCGCGCGCCGGGCCGACCAGGTTCACCAGGCGCGGCAGGGTGCCCCAGGTGAGCGGGATGCCGAGGGAAATTTCCGGAAGCGAAACAAAGGCGTCGCGCGCGATCAGGCGCCAGTCGAGCGCCGCCGAGAGGGCGAGGCCGCCGCCGATGGCGTAGCCCTCGATGGCGGCGATGGTGACCTGCGGCAGCTCCTCCCAGGCTCGCGCCATGCGTCCGCCGAGGCTCGCGGTCTCGCGCTGCTCGAGCAGCGGCGCGCCGCCCGCCCAGCGGGTGGTGTCCTTCAAGTCGGCGCCGGCGGAAAAAACTCCGCCGGATCCAGTCACTATCACCGCGTCGACGTCGCGCCGCGCCGCGAGCTCGCCGGCCGCGGCGATCATCTCGCGCATCAGCTCGGCGGAGAACGCGTTGCGCCGCTCCGGGCGGTTCAAGGTGAGGCGCGCGAGGCGTCCCGCGCACTCCAGTTTCAGGTTCTGGTACATGAACTAACCCTTTGTTTTGCTACAATAACCGACTTTATCCAGCCGACGGAGATCCTCAGCAATGGCAGTTGAGCGCACGCTTTCGATCATCAAGCCCGATGCAGTCAAGAAAAACGTCATCGGACAGATCCTCGCGCGCTTCGAAGCCGCCGGGCTGAAAATCGTCGCAGCGCGCATGATGCACCTGTCGCGCAAGGAGGCGGAAGGCTTCTATGCGGTGCACCGCGAGCGGCCGTTCTTCAAGGACCTGGTCGACTTCATGATCTCCGGGCCGGTGCTGGTGCAGGTGCTGGAAGGCGACAACGCGATCGCGAGGAACCGCGACCTGATGGGCGCCACCGACCCGAAGAAGGCGGCGAAGGGCACCATCCGCGCCGACTTCGCGCAGTCGATCGACGCCAACGCGGTGCACGGCTCCGACAGCGCGGAGAACGCGAAGACCGAGGTCGCCTACTTCTTCAAGCCCGAGCAAGTGGTCAGTCGTTGAAGCGCAACCTCCTCGACCTCGACGCAGCCGGCCTCGCCGGGTTCTTCGCTGAGCTCGGGGAGAAGCCGTTCCGCGCCCGCCAGGTCCTGAAGTGGATCCACCAGTCGGGCGAAGGCGATTTCGCCGCGATGAGCGACCTGGCGAAGAGCCTGCGGGAGAAGCTCGCCGGCGTCGCGCGCATCCACGCGCCGACGGTGGTGGGCGACACGCTGGCGGCTGACGGCACGCGCAAGTGGCTGCTCAAGGTCGACGCCGGCAACTCGGTCGAGGCGGTGTTCATCCCGGAGACGAATCGCGGCACGCTGTGCGTGTCGAGCCAGGCGGGCTGCGTGCTCGACTGCGCGTTCTGCTCCACCGGCAAGCAGGGCTTCAACCGCAACCTCTCCACCGGAGAGATCATCGGCCAACTGTGGCTCGCCAATAATCTCCTGCGCGGGAAAGGCGAGGAAAGAGTCATCTCGAACGTCGTCATGATGGGCATGGGCGAGCCGATGCT
>DASUZH010000352.1:0-2039 GCA_036376975.1 Burkholderiales bacterium
CTCGCGCAGCTTGTCCTGGCGCACCTTCTCCAGCGCGGCCTGGTTCGCCGCCGGGTCGTTCTTGATCGGGATCTGCGCCGCCATGCCGCCCATCGCCGGCGCGCCGCGCGCGTGGCAGGTCTTCACCAGCAGGAGCGCATAGGCGCGCATGAACGGCGCGGTCATCGTCACCTGCGAGCGGTCGGCGAGGCAGAAGTCGCGGTTGGAGCGGAACTTCTTGATGCACGAGAAGATGTAGTCCCAGCGGCCGATGTTGAGGCCGGCCGAGTGCTCGCGCAGCTCGTACAGGATCTCCTCCATCTCGAACGCCGCCACCACCGTCTCGATCAGCGCGGTGGCCTTGATCGAGCCCTGCGGGATTTTCAGCTCATTCTGCGCGAAGACGAAGATTTCGTTCCACAGCCGCGCCTCGAGGTGGGATTCCATCTTCGGCAGGTAGAAGTACGGGCCCGAGCCGCGCGCCAGCAGCTCTTTCGCGTTGTGGAAGAAGAACAGCGCGAAGTCGAACATGCTGCCGGACACCGGCTTGCCGTCGACGCGGACGTGCTTCTCGTCGAGGTGCCAGCCGCGCGGCCGCGGAATCAGCACCGCGGTGCGCTCGTTGAGTCGATAGATCTTCTGCGTGCTGTCCGGCCCGGTGCTCTCGAGGCTGATCGTGCGGCGCACCGCGTCGCGCAGGTTGATCTGGCCATCGATCATGTTCGCCCAGGTCGGGCAGTTGGCGTCCTCGAAGTCCGCCATGAAGGTCGACGCGCCGCAGTTGAGCGCGTTGATCACCATCTTGCGGTCGGTCGGGCCGGTGATCTCGACGCGCCGGTCGAGCATGTCCTTCGGCTGCGGCGCTACCTGCCACTTCGCCTCGCGCACCGACTTCGTTTCAGCCAGGAAATCGGGCAGCGCGCCGGCGTCGAACTTGCGTTGCCGCGCAGCGCGGGCCGCCAGCAGCTCCTGGCGGCGCGGCTCGAACCGGCGATGCAGCTTCGCTACGAACTCGAGCGCCTGCGGCGTGAGGATCTGGGAGAACTCGCCGCTTTTGCGGCCGAGCACTTCGATTTCGTTGGCGATCGCGACAGGCATGGAGGTCCTCGAAAAAGACCGCCGCATTCTAAAGGCCCGTGCTGCACTGCCGCAAGGTTTTTAGGGGGGTCTATGTGGATCAATCTCAACCACTTAGGACCCCCCTATTTCGTATTGTGAAAACGAGGATGTGAAAAAAGTTAGCTCGATTCCTGGTCGGGTCCGTCCTCGATTCCAAGCTCTTGAATCTTGCGGGTGATCGTGTTGCGGCCCATGCCGAGCAGGGCGGCGGCCTCGATCCGGCGCCCCCCGGTCTTGGCGAGCGCGCGGATGATGAGGGCACGCTCGAACTGGCGTCCGAGGGCGTCGAGGATGCCGGTATCGCCGCGCGCCAGGCGACGTTCGGCCTCCTGCTCGAGCGCTCCGATCCAGTCGGAGGCGGCGCCGCCGGTGTGCTCGCGCAGCTCGGCCGGAAGGTCGCCGGCCTCCACCACCTGGCCGGGCGCCATCACCGTGAGCCAGTGGCAGAGGTTCTCGAGCTGGCGCACGTTGCCGGGAAACTCCAGCCGCGAGAGGTGGTGCAACGCGTCGTCGGACAGCCGCTTCGGCTCCACGCCGAGCGAGCGTGCGCTGGCGGCGAGGAAATGCCGCGCCAGGAGCGGGATGTCCTCGGCGCGCTCGCGCAGGTTCGGCAGGCGCAGCCGGATGACGTTGAGGCGGTGGTAGAGGTCCTCGCGGAACGTCCCGTCGCGCACGCGCTGCT
The DNA here is from genome assembly GCA_036376975.1 of Burkholderiales bacterium. GTDB lineage: Bacteria > Pseudomonadota > Gammaproteobacteria > Burkholderiales > SG8-39 > SCGC-AG-212-J23. The sequence continues at coordinate 1,781 of DASUZH010000352.1, forward strand.
CGAGGTTCTGGTGGGTCGCGGCGATCACGCGCACGTTGACCTTCATCTGCTGGTGGCCGCCGACGCGATAGAAGGTGCCGTCCGACAGCACGCGCAGCAGGCGCGTCTGCAGCTCCGCCGGCATGTCGCCGATCTCGTCGAGGAACAGCGTGCCGCCCTCGGCCTGCTCGAAGCGGCCGCGGCGCTGCTGCTGGGCGCCGGTAAACGAGCCGCGCTCGTGGCCGAACAGCTCCGACTCGAGCAGGTCCTTCGGCATCGC
>DASUZH010000353.1:0-8251 GCA_036376975.1 Burkholderiales bacterium
AGATAGCCGAACCCGACCAGGTTGTTTCCCTTGAAGGCGCGCACGGCGCCTTCCCAGTAGATCGTTCCGGTGCTCAAGCGGGAGTCGAGTTCCTGGTCGTCCATCAGCGGCTCGAGCCGCAGGTCTCCGACCTGCATCGAGACTGGGTAGGAGGTGCCCGTACGGGGACTCTTCCAGACGCGGAGCGGCTTCATCTCCGGACCGGATGAGTAGTGCGTACCGCCCTGCTTGTCGCGCATCCTGAAAGCCATTAGCGACGAGCCGTCGAGCATGTTGATGCCGCACCAGTCCCAGCCCGAGGCCTCGGGCGCGAGGTAGGCGCTCGACCATTCGTGGTCGAGCCATGCGGTGCCGGTCGCTTCCTTGCCGTTCACCTTGCCGATCACGTTCATCTGCGGCCGGCTGTAGTAGTAGCTGGCCTCTTCGGGGCGGTGGCCTTTCCGGCTGAAGCCGCCTTCCCCCTGCAGGATCAACTGGTGCGCGGCAAAGGTGAGGTCGAAGTCGAATTCCCGCGCTTCGATGCGGGTGCGGTAGTAGTTGCCCTCCTGCTCCAGCGTCCAGTCGTCGATCCACACGCCGGTGCGCGCCAGCTCGGCGTGCGCGAGCGAGAAGCCGGCGCGCGCCGCGCGCTGGTCGTGCAGCAGCCGGCCGCGCTTCGGGTCCGACAGCGCGGCGTGGGCGAACAGGATCTGGCGCGGGTTGAAGCTGCTCGGGTTGGCGCTCTCCTCCTCCGGCCGCGCGCGGAAGAAGGTGATCTGGAAGCCCAGCGGGCCGTCGAGCCAGCCGGTGACGTACCACCACTCGACGCGGAAGTTCGGATGCGCGCCGTGGTCGCGCGGGAACGACAGCTTCGTGTTCGGTTTTACTGCAGGGTAAAGGACCTTTTCCGCCCAAGCCGGCAGCGGCAGGAGCGCCAAGCCCAGAAAAACCCTTCTCTTCACCAGTCCTCCCGCACCGCGCGCACCGGGCCCATGCCCATCGCCTCCCGGCCCGAGAGCACCGCGGTGAGGATCGCGAGCGCCACCAGGATCAAGACCAGCGCGCCGAGCAGGCCGAGCGGCCAGTGCATCTCCATGCCCCAGTTGAACGACTGGCGGTTCACCACGTGCACCAGCACCAGCGAGATCGCCGCGCCCGCGGCGAGGCCGGCGAGCGCGCCGAGCAGCGCGAGCAGGCCGCCCTCGGCCGCCAGCATCGCGCCGACCTGCGCGCGCGTCACGCCGAGGTGGCGCAGCACGCCGAACTCGCGCCGCCGCGCGAGCACGATGGCGCCGAGGCTGGAGGACAGGCCGAACAGGCCGACCAGCATCGCCACCGCCTCCATCGCGTAGGTGGCGGTGAAGCTGCGGTCGAAGATGCCGAGCGACAGCTCGCGGATCTCGCCCGGCACCGCCAGGTCGAGTTCGCCCGCGCCCGGCAGCGCGCGGATCGCCGCCATCGCGTCGGCCGCGCTCGCGCCCGGTGCGAGCCACAGCGCGCCGTCGTTGACGCGCCGGTCGCCGGTGAGGGCGACGTAGTCGGCGCGGTCGATCTGGATCGCGCCGTGCTGCCGAGCGTAGTCGCGGAACACTCCAGCGATGATGAATTGATGATTTTGATTGTTGAGGGGCAATTGAACCCTGGCTCCGGGAGCAAATCCGTACAAATCAAGAACAGCTTCGCTGATCCAGGCGGGAGGAGGATCGTCCGCGCGCCGCTCGTACTGCGGCCCGACGCGCACCGCCGGCGCGGCCTGGTCGCGGGCGAGCAGCGCCACCGCCGGCCGGCCGGGCGCAAGCAGCATGCGGCCGCTGCGCAGGAACTCGGCGCGCGACACCTGGGGTAGCGAGCGCACGCGTGCCTCGAACTCCGGCTCCAGGTAGCCGGTATCGCCGGCGTGGGTGGTGCGGAAGTAGACCTGCGCCGGCAGCACTGCGTCGAGCCAGCGCTCGAGCGAGCCGCGGAACGAGCTGACCATGATCGCCATCGCCGCCATCAGCGCGAAGCTGGCCACGATCGCCGCCAGGCTGGTCGCCGCCTGCCCCGGCGCGCCGCGGAGCTGCGCGATCGCAAGGGCAAGGGGGATCTGCCTGGTGAATGAAATCCTGCTGAGCGCAAAAGCGAACAGCCTCGGCACCAGGAGGACGCTGCCCACCAGCACGCAGGCGATCGCGGCGTAGCCGAAGAGCGGCACCCCGCGCACCGGGCCGAGCTGCGTGAGCGCCGCGCCGAGGCCAAGCAGCGCGAGCCCGGGCCAGGCCGGGAAGTAGCCTTCGAGCACCGCCTGCTCGTCGCCCGCCTTGAGCGCGCGCGCCGGCGCCGCGCGCGCGGCGTCGAGCGCGGGCAGCAGCGCCCCGCCGAGCGCGACCGCGACGCCGGCGCCCAGGAAGAGCAGCGCCGCCCCCGCCGAGAAGGACGGCTGCGGATAGATGCCGCGGAAGGCGCCCGCGCCGAGGTCGGCGCCCCAGGCGCGCAGCGCGGCCGCGGCGAGCGCGTAGCCGAGCGCGATGCCGGCCGCGCCGCCGACGGCGCCTAGCATGGCGGCTTCCGCCAGCACCAGGCGCGCGAGGCGCGGCCGCGTCAGGCCGAGCACGCGCAGCAGCGCGTGCTCGCCGCGCCGGCGCGCCGTCTCCAGCGCCTGCGCCGAGAACACCAGGAACCCGCCGGTGAAGAGTGCGGTCAGCGCCAGCACGTTCAGGTTGATGCGGTAGGCGCGCGACGGGTAGGCGCTCGCCTGCGCCGCGGTCTCCACGGCGGAGACCTGCACGCCGGGCGGAAGAATTGCGGCGATTTGCCTTTCGATTTCCTCGCGATTGGAATTGCGTCTCAGAAACACGTCCAATCTGTTCAGCTGGCCGAGCCGGTCGAGGCGCCATTGCGCGGTGGCGACGTCGGTGAGCGCGACCATGCCCTTGAGGCTGGCGTCGACCTCGGCAACCTCGAGGTCTACGGTATCGCCGCCTACCACGAGGTTCAGCCGCTCCTTCACCAGCTCGGCGGCCGCAGGCGACAGGATCACGCGGTCCGGCTTGAGCAGCTCGATGCGCCCCTGCCGCACCGCGTCGACGCCGACCACGCGGATGGTGCGCTCGGTGCCGGCGATGCCGGCGTCGAGCTCGAGCGCCGGGCTCGCCGCCGCCACGCCGGGCAGCCGCGCGACCTTAGGGTAGAGGTCCTCGTCGAAGCCGGCGCGCCCGCCGCGCACCTGCAGGTCGGCCTCGCCGGCGAGCGTGCGCACCGCGGCGGCGAGGTCCGCCACCGCCGCCTCGTTCACCAGCCACACGCCGTAGCCGAGCGCCACGCCGAGCGCAATCCCCGCTACGGAGAGGACGGCCCTCCCTTGTGAACGTCTTGCACCCAGCGTGCGGAGCAGTCGCAGCATGCGTCTATTATTGCCTCTATGCGATGGCTGCTGGTTTTGGCGCTCCTGGGAGGCGAGGCATCCGCGGCGGAGCCGCCGGCCTGGTTCGCCGATTCGCTGCTGTTCATCAAGGACGACGCCGCCGAGGCGGCGAAGGAAGGCAAGCGGGTCATGCTCTACTTCGGGCAGGACGGCTGCCCCTACTGCGAGCGGCTGCTGGAGCTGAACCTGCGCCAGGCGCGCATCGTCGACAAGATGAAGAAGAACTTCGTCTCGCTCGCCTTCAACATCTGGGGCGACCGCGAGGTGACCTGGGTCGACGGCAAGGCGATGAGCGAGAAGCAGCTTGCCGCCGCCCTAAAGGTGCAGTTCACGCCCACCCTCCTCTTCCTCGACGAGAAAGGCGGCGTCGCGCTGCGCGTCAACGGCTACCTGCCGCCCAACCGCTTCGAGTCGGCGCTCGACTACGTCGCGGGACGCATGGAGAGGAAGGTCTCCTTCGCGCAGTTCGCGTCGGCGAAGGAAACCGCCAACCCGCACCTCAACCCGCAGCCGTTCTTCCTCAAGCCGCCCTACGACCTGCGGCGCAAGCCCGGCGGCAAGCCGCTCGCGGTGCTGTTCGAGACCACGCACTGCGCGGGCTGCGACGAGCTGCACCGCGAGGCCTTCACCCGCAAGGAAGTGCTCGGCCGCCTGGCGCAGTTCGACGTGGTGCGCCTGTCTCCCGCCGACGTCCTGGTGGCGCCCGCAGGGCAGAAGGTGAAGGGGGCGGAGTGGGCGAACCAGCTCAAGCTGACCTACGTGCCGTCGATCCTGTTCTTCGACGACCGCGGCCGCGAGGTGTTCCGCATCGAGGCCTACACGCGGCCGTTCCACCTCGCCGGCTCGCTCGAATACGTGGCGAGCGGCGCCTACCGCACCGAGCCCTCCTTCCAGCGCTTCCTGCAGGCGGAGTCCGACCGCATCCGCGCGCGCGGCGGCCAGGTGGACCTCTGGAAGTGAGCTAGTAGCGGGGTTCGCGCTCGAGCAGTTGCTCGAGGCGCTGGATGTGGCGAGTTTCGTCGGCCGCCATCTCAGCAGCAAACGCGCTGAGCGCGTCGTTGCGCGAGCTCTCGGCGACGTCGGCGTAGAAGTTCTGCGCGCGCCGCTCGGTGGCGAGCGCCAGGCCGAGCGCCTCGCGCGCGCTGCGCGGCTTGCGCGGCTTCCAGCCGCGCGGGCCGCGGAAGTAGGCGTCGAACTCCCACGCCGGCACCTCGGGCAGGTCGTGGCCGGCAGTGCCGACTGTGAGCGCCTCGAACTGCTCGCGCTCCTCCTTGCCGATCACCTCGAACTCCTCGGCGAGGTGGTCGTAGCCGGCGTCGCGCATCGCCTTCTCGAGCTCGGCGAAGCGCTTGGACGCCTCGCGCTCGATCATCAGGGCGTGGGAGAAAAGCTCGGGCAAGGATCTTGGCAGCAGTCGGGTTCCCATAGCTGCCAAGCTAGTCCACGCAGGTTACGTGGGGCGCACCAGGACGGTGCTAGGTCATGCGTCGAACTTCCTAAGCACCTGGCCCGGTCCGCACTGTCGCTCGACATATTTCGCGCCGTCGAAGACCTGTAGTCCGTTCACCCACACGCCGTGCACGCCGCGCGGCCGGCGCATCATCCGGGTCCCGCCGGCCGGAAGGTCCTGTTGCTTGTACAAGCCGGACAACCCGACCTGCTGAGGATCGAACAGCAGCAGGTCCGCCCACTGCCCGGGCGCGATCGCGCCCCGGTCCGGGATGCGGTACTTGCGCGCGGGGTCGCTGGTCAAACGACGCACGCCCTCCTCCAGCGTGAAGGTGCGCGTCTCGCGCACCCAGTGCTGCAGGAAGTGCAGCCCGAAGCCCGCGTCGCAGAAGTAGATCAGGTGCGCGCCGGCGTCCGACAGCGCCACCACCCCGGCCGGATGCTTCAGCAGCGGCGCCACGCCGCTGTCGCTGTTCTGATACAGCTTCGCCACCAGCTGCGTGTCGAGCGGCAGGTCGAACACGTAGTCGAGCGGATCCTTCCCCGCGCGCCTCGCCAGTTCCGGCACCGGCACGCCGTCCTGCTCCATCTGCCCCCAGTCGCCGTAGAACAGGATCCCTTCCTTCGGGTTTTTCAGATTTTCCCTGAACCGCTCCCTGAAGGTGCCCTGACGGTAAAGCTCCGCACGCTTGTCGGCGCTTGTTGCTCTCACGGCGTCAAACGCGTCGTGCGAATACAGCAGGTACGGCTCGTTCAGCGTGAAGTCGAACGACAGCGGCTGGCAGCTGGTGTGGATGTACACCTCGCGGCCGCGCGCGATCGCCTGCGCGCAGCGCTCGTAGTGCTGCAGCGCGCGCTCGGGATGCGCCTGGTTGTACATGCAAAGCACCGTGACCATGAACACCGGGCGGCCGGTTTCGGCGGCGATCGACTCCATGAACTCGGTCGTGCCGCGGGGGCCGGTGGCCATGACGAATATTCCCCTCCGGGCGCTTCCCAGTTCGGCGGCCAGAAGTTTCAACTCCCTGTCTTCCGCGATGGTGGAAGGCATCGGCCGGCCTTCCCAGCCGCTGTGGTTGGGGGAGAACGACGAAGCGAAGCCCGCGGCCCCGGCCTTCATTGCGTCTCTCACCGCCGCCTGCATCGCCGCCATCTGCTCTGGGGAGGGAACCCGTCTCGTCGAGCCTTCTTCGCCCATCACCGCGGTGCGGATGGTCGAGTGCTGGGCCAGCACGCCGATGTTGGCGTACGGCCCGAGCTTCTCGAGGGCGGCCAGGTAGTCGGCGAAGCCCTCGAAGGTCCAGCGCGTGCCGGCGAGCAGCGCGTCCAGGTCCATCCCCTCCACCACCGAGAGATTGCGCAGCAGCGTCTCGCGCATCGGCGGCGGGCACGGCGCGATGCCGAAGCCGCAGTTGCCGAGCACCGCGGTGGTGACGCCGAGCGACACCGAGGGCGAGAGGGTCGGGTCCCACGTCACCTGCGCGTCGTAGTGCGTGTGCACGTCGACGATGCCCGGCATCAATGCGGCGCCATGGGCATCTATGGTCTCCTTGGCGGCTTCGCCGCGACCGGGGAAGACAATCCTTCCGTCCAGAACGCCGACGTCTCCCACCCGCGCGGGAGAACCCGTCCCATCGATGATTGATGCACCGCGGAACAAAAGGTCGAGCATCGTCACACGCTACCAGATAAGATTTTTCGAAACCACGGGAGGCTCACCATGAAGAACGCGCTGCTGCTCGTCTTTTCCCTCGTAGCTACGCAGGCCTTCGGCCAGGCCGCCTTCCCGCCGCCGCCGCCCAAGGTGAGCCCGGCGGTCGGCGTGATCGACATGCACGCGCACTCCCACCCGGACGTGTTCGGCCGCAACATGGACGACATCGACCTCGCCACCCTCGCCAGGGCGCGCGGCATGCGCGGCATCGTGATCAAGAACCACATCAGCGAGACGGCCAGCCGCGCCGCGCTGACCATGAAGGCGGTGCCGGGCATCGAGGTGTTCGGCGGCATCGTGCTGAACAACGCGGTGGGCGGCATCAACCCGGCGGCGGTGGAATGGATGCACCGCTTCTACGGCAGCCGCGGCAAGGTGGTCTGGCTGCCGACCTTCGAGTCCGACAAGCACGTGAAGACCTTCGGCAAGCCGACCGACAAGGGCATCACGGTGGCGCCCGGCGGCAAGGTCAGCCCCGAGATGGAGGCGATCCTCAAGATCATCGCGCGCGAGAACCTGCTGCTCGCCACCGGCCACGTCCACCCGGAAGAGATCCTCGCCGTGGTGAAGCGCGGCAAGGAGCTCGGCGTGAAGAACATGCTGGTCACCCACGGCCTTACCAACGTGCCCGGCCTCACCATGGCGCAGGCGAAGGAAGTGGTCGGGCTGGGCGCGGTGATCGAGGTCTGCTTCCTTCAGTTCCAGGCCGGGCCGAACGCGCCGCTCGCCTTCCTCACGCACTGGACGCAGATCAACGCCAAGCACGTGGCGCAGGCGGTGAAGGAGTTCGGCGCCGCCGGCCTGGTGGTGTCCTCCGACCTCGGCCAGAGCTCCAACATGGTCCACCCCGACGGCATCGAGGCGGCGATCGGCGCGATGAAGCGCGAGGGCATCTCCGACGGCGACATCGACGTCATGATGCGCAAGAACCCGGCGCGCCTGCTCGGGCTGAACTGACGAACGAATGGGCCCCCGCTTTCGCGGGGGCGACATGAGGTCGTCATCCCCGCGAAAGCGGGGATCTACATAAGGTCGTCATCCCCGCGCAAGCGCGGATCTACTCGACCAGCCCGGCCTTCTTCCGCGCGCGGCCGAAGAGGACCTGCAGCACGCCGCCGATCGCGAACAGCGTGGCGACGAACAGCGCCAGCGTGCCGACGTCCTTGAACACCTTCTGGCTGTCGTCGGTGCGCGCGCGCTTGAGGTCGCGTGCCACGTCGAAGTAGAACAGCGAGCGGGCGCGCAGCTTGTCGATTTCCGTCTCGTCGGTCAGGTAGGCGCGCGACTCGGCGTTGAAGTTCGGCAGGTCGTTGAGGCGCTTGATCTGCGCCGCGTCGGCGCCGAGCATGCTCATCGCCCAGATGAAGAAGAGCAGCCCGGCGATGCCGAAGTTGTAGAGTAGAAGGGTGCGGCGCGTAACCATTTTTTATATCTCCCTGTCCGCCAGTTTACTCCTGCCGGCAGCGCAGGCCGCCGGGCCGGCGGATACCTACAAGGAGAAGTGCGCCCTTTGCCATGACGGCGGCGCCACCGGCGCGCCGCGCCTCGGGCTGCCGCGTGACTGGACGCAGCGCGTTCAGAAGGGCTATGCCGGGCTGCTGCGCTCGGCCCTGCAGGGCATGCCGGGCACGGCGATGCTGCCGAAGGCCGGCTTTCCGGAGCTGACCGAGAGCGAGATCGCCGGCGTGGTGCGCTACATGCTGGCG
>DASUZH010000354.1:0-2691 GCA_036376975.1 Burkholderiales bacterium
CGCCCGACCACTTACAAGATGGTGCGGGTTTACGTCGGCAAGGGGAACGACCGGCTGGAAGACCTGGGGGCGTGGAGCGCCTCGCCTGGCGCGCCGTTCGACGTGTACCGCCTCGACGCTGCCGCGCCTGCGGAATTCCGCTCGTTCTGGGCGATCGAGCAGGATATCCTCTTCGTTCTGGACGCTTCGGGCAGACCGAGGGTCGGCACCGCCGGCTTCGGCTACGCCCTGAACAGGACGCGCTAGATGAAATCGCACAAACGGACGACGAAGAAGAGATTCAGCGCCGAGGAGATGCAGAAGCGCATCGACCTTGCCGCGGCTTATCGCCTGGTCCACCTGTATGGCATGGACGAGATGATCGCCAACCACATCTCGGCGCGCGTGCCGGGCAAGGAAGGCGTGTTCTACATCAACCCGTACGGCCTGCTGTACGACCAGATGCACGCCTCCTGCTTCGTCGAGCTCGACCTCGACGGCAACGTGCTCTACAACCCGACCGAGTACGGCATCAACCAGGCCGGCTTCGTGCTGCACAGCGCCGTGCACAAGGCGCGCCACGACGTCGACTGCGTGATCCACACCCACACCCTCGCCGGCATGGCGGTGTCGGCGATGAAGTGCGGCCTGCTGCCGCTCGCGCAGACCGCGATGCGCTTCACCGACGTCGGCTACCACGAGTACGAAGGTGTCGCGCTCAACCTGGAGGAGCAGGAACGTGTCGTGAATGACCTTGGCCACCGCGAGGCCCTCGTGCTGCGCAACCACGGCATGCTGGTGGTCGGCGCGAGCATCGCCGAGGCGTTCAACAACATCTACCGCCTCGAGCGCGCCTGCCAGCTGCAGGTAATGGCGCTGTCCTGCAACACCGAGCTGTCGATGCCGCCGAAGGACCTGATCGCGGCGACCAACAAGCTCTACCTGCCCGGCGTGCGCCGGCGCTTCGGCCTGCTCGAGTGGCCGGCGCTGCTGAAGAAGCTCGACCAGATCGACCCCTCGTATCGGAAGTAGATGAAGCGCTCTGCGGCGCTCGCGCTCGCCTGCTTCCTGCTCCTGCAGTCGGCGGCGGCGCTCGGCCAGGAGCGCAAGCCGCGCGTCGGCCTGGCGCTCGGCGGCGGCGGCGCGCGAGGCGTGGCGCACCTCGGCGTGCTGAAGGTGCTGGAGGAGCTGCGCATCCCGATCTCCTGCATCGCCGGCACCTCCATGGGCGCGCTGGTGGGCGGGGTGTACGCCTCGGGCATGCCGCTCGACGAGCTGACTGCTCGCGTCGGGCGCATCAACTGGGACGACACGTTCAACGACGACCCGCCGCGGACCGAGAAGCCGTTCCGCGCCAAGCGCGACGACTTCATCAACCTGCTGCCGCTCGAGATCGGCCAGCGCGGCTTCGCCCTGCTGCTGCCGCCGGGCGCCACCGCGGGCTACAAGGCGGAATTCCTGCTGCGCGACCTGGTGCAGCACGCCGGCAACTTCGCCGGCCAGGACTTCGACCAGCTGCCGATCCCCTACCGCGCGCTGGCCACCAACATCGAGAACGGCACCAGCCGCGTGTTCTCGAGCGGCGACCTGGTGAAGGCGATGCGCGCCAGCATGTCGGTGCCGGGCGCCATCGCGCCGGTGGAGATCGAGGGCGTGCTGTACGTCGACGGCGGCCTGCTGCAGAACGTGCCGGTGCAGGCCGCGCGCGACGCCTGCGCCGACGTGGTGATCGCGGTCAACGTCGGCAGCGGCCTGCTCAAGCGCGACGAGCTCGGCTCGATCCTCGGCATCACGCAGCAGATGATCAACGTGCTGATGGAGCAGAACGTGCGCGCCTCGATCGGCATCGTCGGGCCGGACGACGTGCTGATCGCGCCGCCGCTCGGCGACTTCAGCTCGGCCGACTTCAGCCACGCCATGCCGCTGGTCGCGGTGGGCGAGGCGTCGGCGCGCGCGCAGGCCGAGCGGCTGCGCCGCTTCTCGGTGAGCGAGGAGGAGTACCGCAAGTGGCGCGCGTCGGTCGACGCGCGCCTGCCGGTCGTGCCGCCGGTCACCGACCTGCGCGTGGCGACGACGCTAGGCCGCGTCAACCCGGAAGTGATCGAGCGCCAGCTCGCCGAGGTGCCGGGCATCGACCTGCGCCGGCGCAGGGAGCAGGACTTCAGCGTGCCCAACCTCAACCGGCGCCTGGAGGAGGTATACGGCGGCGGCGACTTCGAGCGCATGGACTACAGCTTCGCCGACACGCAGGGCGGCCGCACGGTCGAGGTGCGCGGGGTGGAGAAGTCGTGGGGGCCGAACTACGTCAAGTTCGGCGGCAGCCTGGCCTCCGACAAGGAGCAGACCCGCTTCAACCTCGCCCTCAGCCACCGCGCCACCTGGCTCAACTCGCTCGGCGCCGAGTGGCGCAACGACGCGCAGATCGGCTACCACGACCGCGTGGCGAGCGAGTTCTACCAGCCGCTGCACTTCAGGAGCGGCGTGTTCGTCGCGCCGCGCGTCGAGTTCAACCAGAACCCGATCGCCTTCTTCGTCGACGGCCGGCGGATCGGCCAGTACATGGTGCAGACCACGCGCGCGCACCTCGACTTCGGCCTGCAGAACAAGTACGGCGAGGTGCGCCTGGGCGCCTTCACCGGCCGCCTGAAGGCCGAGGAGGACTTCGGCCTGATCCGCGTCGCGCCGGACTACGACATCGACCAGAGCGGCTAC
>DASUZH010000355.1:0-6256 GCA_036376975.1 Burkholderiales bacterium
GCCCTACCTGATCATGCAGGGCTATCTGCAGCGCACGCTGCGCGGGCGCATGGCGACGCTCACGGCGTACCGCCACTTCGGCATCGCCGCGCCGTCCGCGGGGCGCGACCTCCTGTCGGACGCTTGAAGCCGCCCTTCAGCGTTCCGGTGCGCGTGTACTACCAGGACACGGACGCCGGCGGCGTCGTGTTCCACGCGCAGTACTTCGCCTTCATGGAGCGCGCGCGCACCGAGCTGCTCAACGCCGCGCGCATCGACCTCGCGCGCGTCGCCGACGAGGACCGCATCCTGTTCCTGGTGTTCGAGATCGCCGCCAAGTATCACCAGCCGGCGCGCCTCAACGACCTGCTGGCCGTCAGCGCCGAAGTGGTTAAAATGGGCCGCGCCAGCCTGGTCTTCCGCCACCGGGTGGAACGCGGCGGGCAGCTGCTGGTCGAAGCGGACGTCACGCTCGCGCTGGTCGACCGCGACCGCATGAAGCCCACCCGGCTGCCGGACGGGCTGGCCGAAGAACTCGCACAGGCGCTCAAATGAACCTGACCCCGGACCTCGAGATCTGGACGCTGATCCTCAACGCGAGCATCGTCGTGAAGGCGGTGATGATCCTGCTGCTCGCGGTGTCGTTCATGTCCTGGATGTTCATCTTCCAGAAGTGGTTCTCGATCCGCCGCGCGGTGCGCCAGACCGGCGACTTCGAGCGCGAGTTCTGGGGCGGCAAGGACCTCAACGCGCTGTACCAGGGCGCGGTCAACCACCGCCACTCGATCGGCAGCCTGGAGCGCATCTTCGAGGCCGGCTTCCGCGAGTTCGCCAAGCTGCGCGGCCAGAAGAGCGCGCAGACCGAGGCGAGCGACATGGTCGACGGCGCGCGCCGCGCGATGCGCGCCACCTTCCAGCGCGAGATGGATTTCCTCGAGCGGCACCTCGCCTTCCTCGCCTCGACCGGCTCGGTGAGCCCCTACGTCGGCCTGTTCGGCACGGTGTGGGGCATCATGCACTCGTTCCGCAGCCTGGCGAACGTGCAGCAGGCGACGCTCGCGCAGGTGGCGCCGGGCATCGCCGAGGCGCTGATCGCCACCGCCATCGGCCTGTTCGCCGCGATTCCCGCGGTGGTCGCCTACAACCGCTACTCGCACGACATCGAGCGGCTGGCCAACCGCTTCGAGAGCTTCATGGAAGAGTTCTCCAACATCCTCCACCGGCAAGCGGCGCGCTGATGCCGGCCCTGCGCCGCAAGCGCGGTCCGATGCACGAGATCAACGTCGTGCCTTACGTCGACGTGATGCTGGTCCTCCTCGTGATATTCATGGTGACCGCGCCGCTGGTCACGCCGGCGGTGATCGACCTGCCGACGGTGGGCAAGGCGAGCGCGCCGCGCGTGGTGCCGCTGGAGGTGTTCGTGCGCGCCGACCAGAGCATCACGGTGCGCAGCCGCGACCGCAACGGCGCGATCATCAACGAGCAGCGCGTGACGCGCGGCGAGCTGGCCGGCGTGATCAAGCGCGCCGCCGGCAAGGACGCCGAGCTTTCGGTGCTGGTCGGCGGCGACAAGAACGCGCGCTACGAGAGCGTGCTGCAGGTGATGGACGAGCTGCGCAAGCAGGGCGTGCAGAAGGTCGGCCTGCAGGTCAAGGTAAGCCAGTAACCCGGAACCTGAGCGTGGCAGCCGACGCCCTCGACTTCCGCCGCCATCGCGAGCCGGGGCTCGCGCGCTCCTTCCTGCTCGCCCTGGCGGTGCATGCGGTGCTGGTGGCGGTGATGTTCGTCGGCGTGCGCTGGCAGAGCCACCGGCCCGAAGTGGTGAGCGTCGAGCTGTGGGACCAGGCGCCGCCGCCGCCCCCGCCGCCGGTCGCGCCGCCCAAGCCCGCGCCCGAGCCGCCCAAGCCTGTCCCCGAGCCGCCCAAGCCCGAGCCGAAGATCGAGAAGCCGCAGATCGTCGAGAAGGCGCCGCCGCCCAAGCCGAAGCCCAAGCCCAAGCCGGAGCCGAAGCCCAAGCCGAAGCCCGAGGCCAAGCCCAAGCCCGACCCGCAGTTCAACAAGCGGATGCAGGAGGAGGTGGCGCGCGAGCAGGCATTGCTCGACGAGCAGAACCGCGCCCGGGAGGCGCGTGAGGCGAAGGCGCGCGCAGCCGCGGCGGCAAGCAAGAAGGCGCTCGACGTGTGGGTCGGGAAGATCCGCGCCGCCGTTCGGAGTCGTGTGATCGAGCCGCCTGGCATGACCGGTAACCCTGAAGCGGTAGTCTTTGTCGCGCTGCTACCAAGCGGCGACGTCGTGCCAGGGTCGATCCGCGTGAGGTCCAGCGGTAACAAGGCCTGGGACATGGCCGTGGAACGTGCGGTTCTCGCCGCGTCTCCACTGCCCAAGCCCGACCAGCCGGGCGTCTTTCAGCGCGAACTGGAACTTCGGGTCAAGCCGAAGGACGAATAGGCTTAACAGCGACTTAAGCCACGCGCCGTCGCTGCCCAACGACAGACCGCGCTTGTGGGGCGTGGCTATAATCGGCTCCAATCGAAAACAACAGGGTCCGCAGCTTGTTCCTGCGCCGCTTCGCCGTCCTCGCATTGACGCTTTTCCTAGCCGCGCCGCTTGCCCGGGCGCAGCTTTCCATCGAGATCACAGGCACCGGCGCGCAGCGCATCCCGATTGCGGTGGTGGCGTTCGCCGGCGAGGGCGCGCTCGGCCAGAGCATCAGCCAGATCGTGCGCGCCGACCTGGAGCGCAGCGGCCTGTTCCGCGGCCTCGAGGTGCCGCCGCTCTCGCCGCACCCGACCGAGGCGACCCGCGTCAACTATCCGGAGTGGCGCTCGCGCCTGGCCGACGCCCTGGTGCTCGGCTCGGTGGCGGCGCGCCCGGACGGCCGCTTCGAGGTGCGCTTCAAGCTGTTCGACACCGTGAAGCAGCAGGACCTGAGCGGCGTCGCCTTCACGCTGTCGAAGGCGCAGGTGCGCGCCACCGCGCACCGCATCGCCGACTTCGTGTACGAGAAGCTGATCGGCGAGAAGGGCGTGTTCTCGACGCGCATCGCCTACGTGGTGAAGCGCGGCAACCGCTACGAGCTGCAGATCGCCGACGCCGACGGCGCCGGCGAGGAGACCGCGCTCGCCTCGTTCGAGCCGATCATCTCGCCGGTCTGGTCGCCCGACGGCAAGCGCCTCGCCTACGTCTCCTTCGAGGCCAAGCGGCCGGTGATCTACGTCCATTCGCTGCTCGACGGCAAGCGCACGGTGGCGGCCAACTTCCGCGGCTCGAACTCGGCGCCGGCCTGGTCGCCCGACGGCAGCCGGCTGGCGGTGTGCCTGTCGCGCGAGGGCGGCTCGCAGATCTTCACCGTCAATCCGGACGGCAGCAACGTGCGCCGGCTCACCAGCTCCTCGGCGATCGACACCGAGCCGCGCTGGTCGCCCGACGGGCAGTGGCTGTACTTCACCTCCGACCGCGGCGGCAGCCCGCAGATCTACCGCATGCCGGCCAACGGCGGCGAGCCGCAGCGGGTGACGTTCGAGGGGGGCTATAATGTGTCGCCGCGCCTCAGCCCTGACGGCAAGATGCTCGCCTACATCACTCGCAACGAAGGCAAGTTCCAGGTCGCCCTGCTCGACCTCGGCAACCGCCAGACGCAGATCATCACCGACAGCGATCGTGACGAATCTCCTAGCTTTGCCCCTAACGGACGCATGATCCTGTTGGCTACCGTGACTGGCGGGCGCGGAGTGTTGTCGGCGGTTTCCGCCGACGGCCGCTTCAAGCAGCGCCTGAGCGCCGCGGCCGGCGGCGACCTGCGCGAGCCCGCCTGGGGTCCGTTCATTGAATGACAAAAGGAGTGAAGCCATGCGCCTGACCGCAATCGCAGCCTTCTCCACCTCCGTGCTGCTCCTCGCCGCCTGCGGCACCACCGGCGACTCGCAAGCGCCCGCGCCGGTCGATACGCCGGGAGGCAAGCCGCCGGGCAGCGTGCAGACGCAGCCGGTCAAGCCGGTCGACGTCACCGGCAAGCCCGGCGCGACGGCCACCAGCGCGCTGAAGGACCCGAACAACATCCTCTCGAAGCGCTCGATCTACTACGACCTCGACAAGTTCGACGTGAAGAACGAGTACCGCGCCTTGGTCGAGGCGCACGCCAAGTACCTGCGCGAGAACCCGAACGCGCGCATGCTGATCCAGGGCAACACCGACGAGCGCGGCAGCCGCGAGTACAACGTCGGCCTCGGCCAGCGCCGCTCCGACGGCGTGAAGCGCATGCTGACCCTGCTCGGCGCGCGCGAGAGCCAGGTCGAGTCGGTCAGCCTGGGCGAGGAGAAGCCGCAGGACGCCGGCCACAGCGAATCGGCGTGGTCGAAGAACCGCCGCAGCGACATCCTGTATAGCGGCGAGTATTGATGCGCAAGGCTACGACGATCGCACTCGCCGCGGCGGCGCTGGCCGCGGCGCTGCCCGCGTTTGCGCAGGGCCTGTTCGACGACAACGAGGCGCGGCGGCGCGTCGAGCTGCTGCGCCAGAGCATCGAGGCCAACAACCGGTCGATCGAGGAGCGGCTGACCAAGATCGAGAGCGCGGCCACCGATCGCGGCGCGCTGATCGAGCTGTCCGGCCAGCTGGAGGCGCTGCGCGGAGACATCTCGCGCATGCGCGGCCAGGTCGAGGTGCTGGCGAACCAGATGGAGACCGCCGACAAGCGGCAGAAGGACCTCTACCTCGACATCGACACGCGGCTGCGCAAGCTCGAGCAGTCGCGCGAGCAGCAAGGCGCCGCGGCGGAGAGGCCGGCCGCAGCCGAGGCCGAGGCCTCGCCGGCCGAGACCAAGGTCTATCAGGCGGCGCTCGACCAGTTCAAGCTCGGCAACTACGCCGGCGCCGTGACCGCGATGCAGGGCTTCATGACCAGCTACCCCACCAGCAGTCTCGCGCCCAACGCGCAGTACTGGATCGGCATGGCGCACTCCGGCCAGCGCGACTACAAGAGCGCGATCGCGGCGCAGCGCAAGCTGCTCGCCGCATGGCCCGACAATCCGAAGGCGCCCGACGCGATGCTCAGCATCGCGAGCGCCCAGGAGACCATGGGCGCGCGCGGCGAGGCGCAGAAGACGCTGCAGGAGTTGATCGCGCGCTACCCCGGTAGCAGCGCCTCGGTGAGCGCGCGGCAGCGCCTCGCCGCTTCCGCAAAACGTTGAACGAAGCAACCCCAGCACAGCTCGCCCCATACGTCATCGGCGGGGCGTTCCTGCTCGCCTTCATCTTCGGCGCGGTCGGCAACAAGACCCGCTTCTGCACCATGGGCGCGGTGTCCGACTGGGTCAACATGGGCGACCTCGGGCGCATGCGCATGTGGCTGCTCGCCATCGCGGTGGCGCTGCTCGGGTCGAGCGCGCTGCACCTCGCCGGGGTAATCGACCTCGGCAAGTCGATCTACCCCGGTCCGAACTTCACCTGGCTGTCCTACATCGTCGGCGGCTTCCTGTTCGGCGTCGGCATGACGCTCGGCTCGGGCTGCGGCTCGAAAACCCTGATCCGCATCGGCGCGGGCAACCTCAAGTCGCTGGTGGTCTATGTCTTCCTCGGCATCGCCGCTTACATGACCCTGCGCGGCATCTTTGGGGCATTCCGTGTCGAAGTGCTCGAAAAGGCTGCCGTCACATTGCCGCAGGGGCAGGACCTGCCTTCCCTGTTGCCGATCAGCAGGGCGGCAGTGGCCCTTGTGATCGGGGCCGCCCTCGTTGCTTTTGTCTACGCGGACAAGGAATTCCGCTCCACGTTCGACTACAGCCTGGGCGGGGTGGTCACCGGGCTGGTGGTGGTGGGCGGCTGGTACGTCAGCGGACGCATCGGCTACCTCGCCGAGGATCCGAACACCCTGCAGGAGGCATTCGTGCGCACGAACACCGGGCGCATGGAGTCTTTCTCCTTCGTCTCGCCGCTCGCCTATACGCTGGAATACCTGATGCTGTGGACGGACAAGTCCAAGGTAATCACCTACGGCATCGCCTCGGCCGCCGGCGTCATCGCCGGCTCGGCCGCCTATGCGCTCGCCACGCGCACGTTCCGCTGGGAAGGCTTCCGCGACGCCGAGGACACTGCGATGCACTGCCTCGGCGGCACCCTGATGGGCTTTGGCGGCATGACTGCGCTGGGCTGCACCGTCGGCCAGGCGATCACCGGCTTCTCCACGCTCGCCTTGGGATCGATCATCACCTTTGTTTGCATCGTGGCCGGCGCCGCGGTCACGATGAAGCTCCAGTACTGGCGAATCAGCCGTCAAGGC
>DASUZH010000356.1:0-2099 GCA_036376975.1 Burkholderiales bacterium
GGTTCGAGTCCCTCCCTTCGCACCAATCGACGCCGGGATAGGCCAACAGGGGACAGGAAGGGAATGGCAGGAAACGTGGAAACACTGGGAACTCTGGAGCGGCGCGTCTCGATGAGCGTGCCGGTGGCGGACATCGAACGCCAGGTCGGCGAGCGGCTGAAGAAGCTGGCGCGCGACGTGCGCATGCCGGGGTTCCGCCCCGGCAAGGTGCCGATGAAGATGGTCGAGCAGACCTACGGGCCGCAGGTGCGCAACGAGGTGCTGGGCGACGCGGTGCAGAAGTCGTTCAGCGACGTGGTGCGGCAGGCCAACCTCAAGGTCGCCGGCTACCCGAAGATCGAGGCCAAGGGCGAGCCGAACGAGAAGTCGCTCGAGTTCAGCGCGACGTTCGAGATCTATCCGGAAGTGAAGGTCGGCGACCTCGCCGCCAAGGCCATCGAGCGGCCGAAGCTCGAGGTGACCGACGCCGACGTCGAGAAGACCATCGAGATCCTGCGCAAGCAGCGCATGCGCTTCGTCGCCGCGGCGCGGCCGGCGCGCGACGGCGACCGGCTGACGGTCGACTTCGCCGGCCGCATCGACGGCCAGCCGTTCGACGGCGGCAGCGCCAGCAGCTTCCAGTTCCCGCTCGGCCAGGGCGGCATGCTGCCGGAGTTCGAGAGCGCCGCGCGCGGCATGTCCGCCGGCGAGAGCAAGCAGTTTCCGCTCAAGTTCCCCGACGATTACCACGGCAAGGCGGTGGCGGGTAAGCAGGCCGAGTTCGAGCTGACGCTGAAGGGCGTCGAGGAGCCGCAGCTGCCGCCGCTCGACGGCGAGTTCGCCAAGGCGCTCGGCGTGGCCGACGGCGACCTCGCCAGGATGCGCAGCGAGGTGCGCGCCAACGTCGAGCGCGAGGTGAAGAAGCGCGTCGAGGCGCGCCTCAAGCAGCAGGCGCTGCAGGTGCTGCTCGACGCGACGCCGCTCGAGCTGCCGAAGTCGCTGGTCGAGGCCGAGTCGCAGCAGCTCGCCGAGCGCGCCGCGACCGACCTGCAGGCGCGCGGCATGAAGCCCGAGCAGCTGCCGAGCCTCAACCTCAGCCCGGCGACGTTCGCCGAGTCGGCGAAGCGCCGCGTCGCGCTCGGGCTGATCATCGGCGAGCTGGCGCGCACGGAGAATCTGCAGCCCAAGCCGGCCGAGGTGCGCGCGATGGTGGAGCAGGAGGCGCAGACCTACGAGAGCCCCGCCGAGGTAGTAAAATGGTTCTACATGCAGCCGCAACGCTTGCAGGAGATGGAAGGCGCCGCCCTCGAGGCGAACGTGGTGAAGTGGGTCCTGTCGAAAGCCAAGGTCGGCGACAAGGACGTTGCGTTCGATGAACTGATGGGGGCGTCATGATCTGGGAAAAACGGCTGTCTGACGCGCAGGACCTCGGCTTGATCCCGATGGTGATCGAGCAGTCGGGGCGCGGCGAGCGCGCCTACGACATCTATTCGCGGCTGCTGAAGGAGCGGGTGGTGTTCCTGGTCGGCCCGGTGACCGAGGTCACCGCCAACCTGATCGTCGCGCAGCTGCTGTTCCTCGAGTCGGAGAATCCCGACAAGGACATCTTCTTCTACATCAACTCGCCCGGCGGCTCGGTGTCGGCCGGCCTGGCGATCTACGACACGATGCAGTTCATCAAGCCCGACGTGTCGACGCTGTGCGTCGGCCAGGCGGCGAGCATGGGCGCCACGCTGCTCGCCGCGGGCGACAAGGACAAGCGCTTCTGCCTGCCGAACTCGCGCGTCATGATCCACCAGCCCTCCGGCGGCTTCCAGGGCCAGGTCTCCGACATCGAGATCCACGCCAAGGAGATCCTCTACCTGAAGGCGCGCCTGAACGAGATCCTGGCGAAGCACACCGGCAAGTCGGTGGAGGCCATCGCGCGGGACTCGGATCGCGACTTTTTCATGGGTGCCGAAGACGCGGTAAAGTACGGCCTAGTGGACAAAGTCCTGGTCTCGCGGGAGAACACCTAACTCCATGTCCGAAAAGACTTCTTCGGGCGAGAAACTGCTGTACTGCTCGTTCTGCGGCAAGAGCCAGCACGAGGTGCGCAAGCTGATCGCGGGCCCGTCGGT
>DASUZH010000357.1:0-3417 GCA_036376975.1 Burkholderiales bacterium
GCGTCGACCAGCTCGCGCTGCGCCGCGGCGCGCAGCAGCGACTGGTGCTCGTGCTGCCCGTGAATGTCGACCAGCCGCTCGCCCGCCTCGCGGAGTTGCGCCAAGGTGGCGGCGTGGCCGTTGATGAAGCAACGCGAGCGGCCCGTGCGGTCGATGCTGCGACGGAGGATGACCACGCCGGGATCGCCGGCCAGGTCGTGCTCCTCGATCCACGTTTCAAGTTCTTTCTGGAGATCAAATTCGGCCGAAAGCTCGGCGCGCTCTGCGCCCTCGCGCACCAGCGACGCGTCGCCCTTGCCGCCGACCAGCAGCTCGAGCGCGTCGACCAGCATCGACTTGCCCGCGCCGGTCTCGCCGGTCAGCACGGTGAATCCGGCGCCCGGCTCGAGCGACGCCTTCTCGGCGATCACGAAGTCCCGCAGCTCGAGCGCGCGCAGCATCGCCGGCTAGCCGGTCTGGCGGACCTTCTCGAGCAGCTCGCTCCAGCCGAGCTTCTGCCTGAGCGTGGCGAAGTAGCGGTAGCCCGGCGGGTGGACGAAGCGCACCACGTCGGCCGAGCGGCGCAGCACCAGGCGGTCGCCCTCGGCCATGTCGTGCTTCAGCACGCCGTCGAAGTGCGCGCGCGCGTCGCCGGCGTGCACGATCTGGATCTCGATCACGCTCTTGTCGCTCACGCTCACCGGCCGCGCCGACAGCGTGTGCGGCGCGAGCGGCACCAGGGCGAAGGCCGGCACCGCCGGGTGCAGGATCGGCCCCTGCGCCGACAGCGCGTAGGCGGTGGAGCCGGTGGGGGTGGCGACGATCACCCCGTCGCCGCGCAGCTTGTAGATGAACTCGCCGTCGATGGTGAGCTGGAACTCGATCAGCCGCCCCTGCGCGCCGCGGCCGACCACCGCCTCGTTGAGCGCGATGGTGCGCTCGATGCTCTTCTTGCCGCGGTAGATCTCGGCGTCGAGCAGCGAGCGCTCCTCGAGCGTGTAGTCGCCGGCGAGGATCGCGCCGAGGCCGGCCTGCATGTCGTCGTAGGCGATGTCGGTCATGAAGCCGACGCGGCCCTGGTTGACGCCGACCAGCGGCACGCCGTGGCGCACCAGGTTGCGCGCGGCAGCGAGCATGGTGCCGTCGCCGCCGACGACCACGGCCAGATCGGCGCGCGTCTCTCCCTCGGCCAGCACCTGGCAGCCGCGCTTCTCGAGCAGGCGGCGCATGTCGCGCAGCGAGGTTTCCAGCTCCGGCGTGTTCGGCTTGCCGAGCAGGACGATGCGGCGGAAAGTCGGCTTCGTCGAGTCGGCTTTTCCGGCGGGTGGCATGGTGGCCGAGTGTACAATGTTTGCATGCTGGACAAGCGCGCACAGCTGCTGCTCAAGACGCTGATCGAGCGCTACATCGCCGAGGGCGAGCCGATCGGCTCGCGCACCCTGTCCAAGTACTCCGGCCTCGACCTGTCGCCGGCGACGATCCGCAACGTGATGTCCGACCTCGAGGAGCTGGGCCTGATCGCCAGCCCGCACACCTCCGCCGGGCGCGTGCCGACGCCGCTCGGCTACCGCTTCTTCGTCGACACGCTGCTGGTGATCAAGCAGCTGCAGTCCGGAGAGCTGCAGCAGCTCGAAGGGCAGCTGCACCCGGACAACCCGCAGCGCGTGGTCGCCGCCGCCTCGCAGCTGCTCTCGCAGCTGACGCAGTTCGCCGGCGTGGTGATGACGCCGCGGCGGCGCGCCGTCACCTTCCGCCACATCGAGTTCCTCAAGCTGTCCGAGAAGCGCATCCTGCTGATCGTGGTCACGCCCGAGGGCGACGTGCAGAACCGCATCCTGTTCACCGAGCGCGACTACGGCGCTTCCGAGCTGGTCGAGGCGGCCAACTTCATCAACCAGAACTACTCCGGGCAGAGCTTCGAGGACGTGCGCTCGCGCCTGCACGGCGAGCTGCGCGAGCTGCGCCAGGACATGATCCAGCTGATGACCGCGGCGGTCGACGCCGGCAGCGAGGCGCTGTCGCAGACCGGCGAGCCGTACGTGCTGAGCGGCGAGCGCAACCTGCTCGGCGTGCGCGACCTGTCGACCGACATGACGCGCCTGAAGCAGCTGATCGAGCTGTTCGAGCGCAAGACCTCGCTGCTGCAGATCCTCGACGTCTCGCTGCGCGGCGAAGGCGTGCAGATCTTCATCGGCGGCGAGTCGGGCTTCAGCGCGCCCGACGACGTCAGCGTGGTCACCTCGCCCTACAAGGTCGACGGCGAGGTGGTCGGCACGGTCGGCGTGATCGGCCCGACGCGGATGGCCTACGACCGCGTGATCCCGATCGTCGACGTCACGGCGAAGCTGCTGTCCAGCGCGCTGTCGCAACACTGAAAGAAATCCTCCTCGTCAACCTCGGCACGCCCGCCGCGCCGACCGAGGCCGCGGTGCGCGCCTACCTGGCCGAGTTCCTCGCCGACCCGCGCGTGGTGCGGCTGCCGCGCTTGGTCTGGCTGCCGATCCTGCACGGCATCGTGCTGCGCAAGCGGCCGGCGCGCTCGGCGGCGAAGTACGCCGCGATCTGGACCCCCGAGGGCTCGCCGCTCGCGGTGCACACCCGGCGCCAGGCCGCGGCGCTGCAGATCCTGCTCGCCGACAGCAAGGTGGAGTACGCGATGCGCTACGGCGAGCCGTCGCTCGCCGCGGCGCGCGTGCGGCTGCCCGGCGCCATGGTGCTGCCGCTCTATCCGCAATACTCGGACAGCACCACCGGCAGCATCATCGACGCGATGGGCCCCGGGCAGCGCATCGTGATGCAGTTCTACGACCACCCGGCGTACATCGAGGCGCTCGCCGCGACCGTGCGCCGCTACTGGCAGCAGCACGGCCGCGGCCGCAGGCTGGTGATGAGCTTCCACGGCCTGCCGAAGCGCGGCGGCGCGCTTTATGCGGGGCAGTGCTACGGCACCTCCAAGCTGCTCGCGGCCCGGCTCGACCTCGGCGCCGACGACTGGGTGACCACCTTCCAGTCGCGCTTCGGCTTCGCCGAATGGCTGCAGCCCTATACCGCGCCGACGCTGGTCTCCCTCGCGCAGCAGAAGGTCGAGCGGGTGGACGTGGTCTGCCCGGGATTCGTTTCCGACTGCCTGGAGACGCTGGAGGAGATCGGCATCGAGGCGCGCCAGGCGTTCCTCACCGCCGGCGGGCGCGAGTTCCACCTGATTCCCTGCCTCAACGAGTCGCCGGAGTGGATCGCGGCGCTGGCCGAGATCGCCGGCTCGCAACGCTAGGTCAGGCGGCCGCCTGATACTGGCGCAGCAGCGCCTCCGCCAGCTCCTCGGCCGGCAACGGCCGGCTGTAGAGGAAGCCCTGCAGCTCGTCGCAGTTGCGCGCGCGCAGGACCTCGGCCTGCGCCGGGTGCTCGACCCCTTCGGCCACCAGGCCGAGGCCGAGGCTG
>DASUZH010000358.1:0-5266 GCA_036376975.1 Burkholderiales bacterium
CAGGCGTGGGGCCTGGGCGCGCGCATCGGCACGACGGGCGTCGGCGCGGATTTCGGCTTCGACATCGCCCCGACGCTCGGCGGAAGGATCGGGGTGTCCGGCGGAAGCTTCAGCACGGATTTCTCCACCGACGACGTGAGCTATGACGCGAAGGTCAAGATGGCCAACCTCGCGCTGCTGCTCGACTGGAGCCCGCTCGGGCCGTTCCGCATTACCGGCGGCATCGTGCCGAACAACAACAAGATCGATCTCAACGGGCAGGTCAGCAACAACGGCGGCAGCGTGACCGGTTCGGTCGAGCCGGCCAAGAGCGCGGCGCCGTACCTCGGCATCGGCTACGGCAACGTGTGGACGAAAGGGGTGAACTTCTACTTCGACCTCGGCGTGATGTTCCAGGGCTCGCCGCAGGTGGCGCTGAGCGCGACCTGCAACCCAGGACTCGGCGCCGCGCAATGCGCCGCGATCCAGAGCAACGTCGAGGCGGAGCGGCAGAGGGTGCAGAACGAGCTCGAGAAGTACAAGTACTACCCGGTGGCCAACATCGGCATCACGATCGGGTTCTGACCATGGCGATCCTGCGCTGAAGAAGTAGCGCTACTGCTTCGACTGCAGGAGGAAGAGGAACTCCTGCAGGTCGATGCCGACCCGCGAGCAGGTGGTCTTGATCAGCGGGCCGAGCTTGTCCAGCACCTCGGAGGCGCGCGCCTCGGCCGCCTTGTCGAGCATCTTGATCGCCAGGTCGACGTCGTTGCCGGTGGCGCGCTGAAGCGTCGCGCCGAAGTCCATCGGCGCGGCGGCGCGCTGCTCCTCGCTCTTCGCCGCCGCCTTCTCCAGCCGCTCGCCGGCGATCTTCAGCAGGTCGTCGATCGAGCCCGGGTTGTCGTGCCCCATCGCCGAGACGCCGAAGCTGGTGCGGATGCGGACCGCCTCGTTGGCGTGCGTGATGCGCGCGGTGTCGAGGCGCTCGCGCAGGCGGCGCGCGAACACCACCGCCTGCGCGGCGTCGGTGCTCGGCAGCATCGCGGTGAACTGCGCCGGGCCCATGCGGCCCATCGAATCCTCGGCGCGCAGCGTGCTCTGCACCAGCTTGGCGATGTTCGCCAGCAGCTTGCCGGCCGGCTCCTTGCCGACCTTGGCCTCGATGTCCGGGTAGTTGTCGATGCGGAAGCTGACCACGGCGAGCGCCTGGCCGTGCCGCTTCGAGTGCGAGAACAGCTTGCCGCCCTCGGTCATCAGGTAGGCGGAGGTGAACGCGCCGGTGAGCGCGTCCCACATCGAGTCGTCGTCGCTCACCTTGAGCGCCTGCTGGCTCGCCTCGAGGTCGTGCTTCGCCTTCACCAGGCGCAGCAGGTTGTCGATGCGCGCGATCGCCTCCGCGCCCTTGGTGGACTTGGTGATGAAGTCGTTGGCGCCGGCGCCGCGCGCCTTCTCGCGCGTGTCGTCGTCCTCGTTGCCGGAGATGACCAGGAACGGCAGGTCGCGGATGCGGCTCTGCGCATGGCTGCGGATGCGGCCGAGCAGCCCCATGCCGTCGAGCTTGGGCATGCCGAGGTCCGAAATCACCGCGACGATGGTCGGATCGCCCTCGATCGCCGTCCAGCCGGCCTCGCCGTCGCCCGCCTCGGCGACGTCGAAGGAGCCGCGGATCACCTTGGCGAGCGAGGTGCGCACCACCTTGGAGTCGTCGACAATCAGCACGCGCGGGCGGCTGTCCATGTGCTTCTCCCCTTTCCCCCGATAATTGCGAAAGATGCCACACATTGAAGGACCCGTCCCAACCGAGCAGGCGTCGGCCTGGGTACAGCGCTGGGCGCCCCTGGTCAAGCGTGGCCCGGTGCTTGACGTAGCCTGCGGGTCGGGGCGGCACGCCCGCCTGTTCGCGGCCAGGGGCCTGGAGGTGGTGGCCGTCGACCGCGAAGCCCAAGTTTTTTCGGAAGGAGTTCGATTCGTGAGGGCAGACCTCGAGGACGGCAGCCCGTGGCCGTTTACCGGTCAACTCTTCGCCGCCATCGTCGTTACCAACTACCTGCACCGCCCGCTTTTCCCGCACCTTCTGGCGGCGCTGGACGAGGGCGGCGTCCTCATCTACGAGACGTTCATGATCGGGAACGAAAAATTCGGACGCCCATCCAATCCGGAGTTCCTGCTGCGTCCCGGCGAGCTGCTGGAGGCGTTCCGCGGCCTCGCCGTCGCGGGTTTCGAGCAGGGAAGGGTGGAAAGGCCGAAAGCGGCAATGATTCAAAGACTTTGTGCCGTGCGGGACAAAGCCGAAAGCCTTAGATTGGAATAGAATCGCGCCATGATTACCGGAAGCCTGGTTGCAATCGTCACGCCGATGAAGGAAGACGGCGCGCTCGACCTCGCCGCGTTCAGGAAGCTGATCGACTGGCACGTCGCGGAGGGCACCGACGGCATCGTGGTGGTCGGCACCACCGGCGAGTCGCCGACGGTCAACTTCGACGAGCACAAGGAGCTGATCCGCATCGCGGTCCAGCACTCGAAGGGACGCATCCCGATCATCGCCGGCACCGGCGGCAACTCCACCGTCGAGGCGATCGAGCTGACCGAGTCGGCCAAGAAGGCCGGCGCCACCGCCTGCCTGTCCGTCGTGCCGTACTACAACAAGCCGACGCAGGAGGGCCTCTACCGGCACTTCCGCAAAATTGCGGAGACGGTCGACCTGCCGATGATCCTGTACAACGTGCCCGGGCGCACGGTTGCCGACATGCAGACCGACACGGTGCTGCGCCTCGCCGAGGTGCCGGGCATCATCGGCATGAAGGAAGCGACCGCGAACATCGAGCGCAACACGGACCTCATCCGCCGCGCGCCGCGCAACTTCGCCGTCTACAGCGGCGACGACGCGACCTGCCTCGCGCTGATCCTGATGGGCGGCCACGGCGTGATCTCGGTCACCGCCAACGTGGCGCCGAAGCTGATGCACCAGATGTGCGCCGCGGCGCTGGTCGGCGACGTGAAGAAGGCGCGCGAGCTGAACTTCAAGCTGTTCCCGCTGCACCAGAAGCTGTTCGTCGAGGCGAACCCGATCCCGGTCAAGTGGGCGCTCGCCGAGATGGGCATGATGGAAGGCGGGCTGCGCCTGCCGCTGTCGCCGCTGGCGGACAAGTTCCACCAGACGGTGCGCGAAGCGCTGCACGAGGCCGGCGTCACCCTGCCCGGGTTGCGGGTCGTGGAGGGGCGCGCTTGAGGCGCCTGGCGGCCGCGGCAGCCGCCTTCGCAGTCGCCGCCTGCAGCTCTCTCGACGACATGCTCGAGAGCAAGATCGACTACAAGTCGCAGGGCAAGAGCATGCCGACGCTGGAGGTGCCGCCCGACCTCACCGCGCCGGCGCGCGACAACCGCTTCGTGGTGCCCGAGACCGGCCGCCAGTCGGCGACGCTGTCGGGCTACCAGGCCGAGCGCAAGGTGCAGGCCCGCGGCGACAGCACGGTGCTGCCGCAGGTCGAGAACATGCGCGTCGAGCGCGTCGGCGCCGAGCGCTGGCTGGTGGTATCGAACGAGCCGCCCGAGAAGCTGTACCCGCTGCTGAAGGATTTCTGGCAGGAGAACGGCTTCCTGATCAAGACCGAGGTGCCCGAGGCGGGCGTGCTGGAGACCGACTGGGCCGAGAACCGCGCGCGGGTGCCTGCCGGCGTGCTGCGCGACGTGTTCGGCAAGTTCATGGACCAGGTGTACTCGACCGCCGAGCGCGACAAGTTCCGCACGCGCCTCGAGCGCACCCCCGACGGCAAGGGCAGCGAGGTCTACATCAGCCACCGCGGCATGCAGGAGGTGTTCACCTCGCCGCGCGACGTCGCCGGCGACACCGGGCAGACCATCTGGACGCCGCGCGAGCCCGATCCCGGCCTGGAGGCCGAGTTCCTGCGCCGGCTGATGGTGCGGCTGGGCGCGCAGGCCGAGCACGCCAAGACGATCAGCGCGGTGCCCGCGCCGGCGCAGCGCGCCGAGATCCGCAAGGGCATCGACGGCGCCGAGCTGCTGCAGGTCAACGAGCCGTTCGACCGCGCCTGGCGGCGCGTCGGCCTGGCGCTCGACCGCGTCGGCTTCACCGTCGAGGACCGCGACCGGCAGAAGGGCCTCTACTTCGTGCGCTACGCCGACCCGGAGAGCGAGATGGCGGTGAAGGACGCCGAGCGCGGCTTCCTGGCCAAGCTGTTCTCGAGCAACACCAAGGTCAAGCCGGAGCAGTACCGCGTGCAGGTGCGCCAGTCCGACGATGCGAGCCAGGTCACCGTGCTCAACAAGGACGGCGCCGCCGAAAGCTCGCGGACCACGCAGCGCATCCTGTCGCTGCTGCACGCGCAGCTGAAATAGTCCTGCGCTTCGCGTCCCTCGCCAGCGGCAGCGACGGCAACTGCCTGGTGGCCGAGGCCGGCGCTACCCGCCTGCTGATCGACTGCGGCCTCAACCTGCGCGACACCGAGAAGCGCCTGGCGCGCCTCGGCCTCGCGCCCTCCGACCTGAGCGGCATCCTGGTCACCCACGAGCATAGCGACCACGCCGGCTGCGCCTTCGACTTCGCCGCCGCGCACGGCGTGACGGTCTACCTCACCTACGGCACCCTGGTCGCGCTGGAAGCGGAGGGGAAGGTGATCGAAGGGGCAAGGAAAGCGATTCTCGTCGCGCAGGAAGTCCTGCCCGTCGGAGATCTCGAAGTCGCCCCGTTCACCGTGCCGCACGACGCGCGCGAGCCGGTGCAGTTCGTCCTCTCCGACGGCGCCGCGCGCCTCGGCGTGCTGACCGACATCGGCGTCTCGACGCCGCACGTCGAGCGCACGCTGTCCGGGCTCGACGCGCTGGTGCTCGAGTGCAACTACGACCGCGACATGCTGTGGGGCGGGCCTTACCCGAAGTGGCTGAAGGAGCGCATCGCCGGGCCGTTCGGCCACCTCGACAACCTCGAGTCCGAGCGCCTGCTCGGCGCGCTCGACCGCTCCAAGCTGAAGCACGTCATCGGCGCGCACCTGTCGCAGCAGAACAACCGGCCGGAGCTGGCGCGCGCCAGCCTGGCGCGGGCGCTGGGCTGCGAGGAGAGCTGGGTCGGCCTGGCCACGCAGAGCGAAGGCTTCAGCTGGCGCGATCTGTGACCCCCTGTTAAGGGGGTCGCGAGCCGAAGGCGAGCGGGGGGTTGATTTTCGGTCGTCCACCTCGTTGATCCCTCGCGCGGTTCCCGGGCGTGGGAACACGTCACTTCCGCTACCTGCGGCACCTGAAGCCGCGTGCACGCTCGATGCGCGCCGATCCC
>DASUZH010000359.1:0-3223 GCA_036376975.1 Burkholderiales bacterium
GGTGGGCGGGATGCCGAAGATGGCGTCGACGTCGGGGCGCGAGGCGGCCTGCACGAACTGGCGCGCGTAGGCGTTGAGCGATTCCAGGTAGCGGCGCTGTCCTTCGGCGAACAGGATGTCGAAGGCGAGGGTGGACTTGCCCGAGCCGGACACACCGGTTACGACGGTAAATCTTCCCCTGGGGATTTCTACGTCAATGTTCTTGAGATTGTGCTCGCGCGCCTTGTGGATCTTGATTGCGTTGCCAAGATATTGCCCTACGGGCTCTTTTGTCTTTATTGGTGCTTTAAACGCAATCTCATATTCGCGCAACGCCTTGCCGGTATGCGAGGTCCGATGCTTCATGACCTCGTCCGGAGTGCCCTCGCAGACGATCTCGCCGCCGGCGGCGCCGCCCTCGGGGCCGAGGTCGATGATCCAGTCGGAGGCGCGCATTACGTGGAGGTTGTGCTCGATCACCACCAGCGAATGTCCCACGCTCAACAGCTGGCGGAAGGCGCGCAGCAGCTTGGCGACGTCGTCGAAGTGCAGGCCGGTGGTCGGCTCGTCGAACAGGAACAGCCGGGACTGCCCGTCGTCGGCGCCGGCGGCCGCTTCCGCCAGGTAGCCCGCCAGCTTGAGCCGCTGCGCCTCGCCGCCCGACAGCGTCGGCACCGGCTGGCCCAGCCGCAGGTAGTCGAGGCCTACGTCGACGAGCGGGCGAAGTCTTTTGTTTACTTCTTTTGAAAAACCAAAAAACCCGGCAGCCTCGTGCACCGACATCTCCAGCACGTCGGCGATCGACTTGCCCTTCACCGTGACCTCGAGGATCTCGGCGCGGAAGCGCTTGCCGTCGCAGTCGGGGCAGCGCAGGTAGACGTCGGACAGGAACTGCATCTCGACGTGCTCGAAGCCGTTGCCGCCGCACGCCGGGCAGCGGCCGTTGCCCGAGTTGAAGCTGAAGGTGCCCGGCGTGTAGCCGCGCTCCTTCGCCGTCTCGGTCTTGCAGAAGATGCTCCTGATCTCGTCGAACGCGCCGACGTAGCTGGCCGGATTGGAGCGGGTGGTCTTGCCGATCGGCGACTGGTCGACCATCACCGCCTCGCCGACGCGGTCGGCGCCGCGCAGCGCGCGGAACGCGCCGGGCGCCTCGGTCGGCTTGCCCTTGGCCTTGCGCAGGGCGGGGTAGAGCACGTCCTGGATCAGCGTCGACTTGCCGGACCCCGACACGCCGGTGACGCACACCAGGCGCTCGAGCGGGATCTTCACGTCGAGGCTCTTCAGGTTGTGCTCGGACGCGCCGTCGAGCTCTATGAATTGCTCTGGTTTTCTTGAGATAGTTCTATTTTCAAAAGCAACGCGGCGCCCGGAAAGGTATTCGCCGGTCAGCGTCTTCTCAGCCTTCAGCTTCTCCGGCGGGCCGAAGAACACGATCTCGCCGCCGCGCTCGCCCGGCCCCGGGCCCATGTCGAGGATGCGGTCGGCGGCGAACATGATCTGCGGGTCGTGCTCCACCACCACCAGCGTGTTGCCGGCGTCGCGCAGCCGCTTCATCACGTCGATGACGCGGCCCATGTCGCGCGGGTGCAGGCCGATCGAGGGCTCGTCGAGCACGAACAGCGTGTTGACCAGCGAAGTGCCGAGCGCGGTGGTGAGGTTGATGCGCTGCACCTCGCCGCCGGAGAGCGTGCGCGACTGGCGGTCGAGCGTCAGGTAGCCCAGGCCGACGTCGCACACGAAGGCGAGCCGGGTGCGGATCTCGTCGAGCAGCAGATCGGCTGCTTCATCCGTTGCCTTGAATCCATCAAAGAATACCTTGACGTCCGAAAGCGGCAACAGCATCAGGTCGTGGACCGAGCGGCCGTCCAGCTTCCACAGCAGCGCGTCGGGCTTCAGGCGCGTGCCGACGCACGAGGTGCACTCCGTATACGCACGGTACTTGGAGAGCAGCACCCGGATGTGCATCTTGTACGCCTTGCTCTCCAGCCACTTGAAGAAGCGGCGCACGCCGTACCAGGTGCCCGGCCAGGATTTCTTCCAGCTTTGCCAGTCGTCCTCGCCTTCCAGCACCCAGTATTGATGCGAAGAAGAAAGGTCTTTGAAGGGCACGTCCAGCGGCACGCCGCGCTTCTTGGCGTACTTGACCATGTCGTCCTGGCATTCCTTGAAGCTGGCCGTTTGCCAGGGGCGCACCGCGCCTTCGCCCAGGGAAAGCCGTTCATTGGGAACCACCAGCCCGAAATCCACCCCGATGATGCGGCCGAAGCCGCGGCAGGTCTCGCAGGCGCCGATCGGCGAGTTGAAGGAGAACATCGCCGGGATCGGCTCGCCGTACGCGATGTCGCACTCGGCGCAATGCAGCTGGGAGGAGTAGCGCCAGACCGCGCCGTCCTCGGCGTGCACGTTCACCTTGCCCTGGCCGAAGCGCAGGGCGGCCTCGAGCGCCTCGGTGACGCGCGCACGCTCGACGCCCGCCAGCCTGAAGCGGTCCTGGGTGACCTCGAGCAGGCCTTTCGAGCGGGCGTGGATCCTGGTGTAGCCCTGGCGCTGCAGCAGGTCCTGGATTTCCTGCTCGCTGAAGTTCTTCGGGATGGCGACCGGAAAGGTGACCACAAGCCTCTGATCCGGCTTCGCTTTCAGCGCCGCGTAGATCGAGCCGGGCGTGTCCTGCACCACCGGCTTGCCGCAGCCGCGGCAATGCAGCTTCGCGGCGCGCGCGAACAGCAGCTTCAGGTGGTCGTTCAGCTCGGTCATCGTGCCGACCGTCGAGCGCGAGGTGCGCACCGGGTTGGTCTGGTCGATGGCGATGGCCGGCGGGATGCCCTCGACCGCGTCGACCTGCGGCTTGTCCATGCGGTCGAGGAACTGCCGCGCGTACGGGCTGAAGGTCTCGACGTAGCGCCGCTGGCCCTCGGCGTACAGCGTGTCGAACACGAGCGAGGACTTGCCGGAGCCCGACACGCCGGTCACGACCACGAGCTCGCCGCTCGGGATCGCGAGGCTCAGATTCTTGAGGTTGTTCTGGCGCGCACCCCTTATGACTATGGCGTCGCCAGGAATGGTTTCTTGCTTCAAGCCCTCCATTTTATCGTTGTCGTGCGGGCAACGACAGGAAAAAGGCTGGGCGCTGGATAGTATTCGCGCGGCTCGCGAACTACATTCGGTTATCCCCACAAAGGAGAGGCGAATGGAAACGCAAGCGACGCAATTCCTTGATCTTTATCGTGCCGGCATCCGCACCGCC
>DASUZH010000360.1:0-4533 GCA_036376975.1 Burkholderiales bacterium
CCGAGTAGAACGCGTTGCCGGACTCGCGCAGGTCGGCGAGGAAGCGCAGCAGGTCCTCCTCGTGCAGCAGCGCCAGCTCGACGCGCATCGTGCTGGCGAAGATCTCCACGTTGGCCGGCTTGCCGGGCAGGGTGACCAGCAGCCGCTGGCGCTCGACGCGGTAGCGCAGGTCGAGCAGCTCGCGCTGCTTGCGGATGCGGTTCACCGCGTCGGCCCATTCCAGGCGGCGCTCCTCGCCCAGGATGTTGAGCGCCTTCAGGCGCTGGTAGACGCTGATCTTCTCCTTGACCTCGCGCTCCTCCTCGGCGATGCGCGCCAGGCGCTGGCCGTTCTGCTTGCGCTCGTCCTCCGCCGCGGCCGCCGCGCGCTGCGCGCTCTTCAGGGCGACGTCCGCGCTCCAGATCAGGCCGCCGCCGGCGGCGAGCAGGACCAGCGCCGCGAGGACCGGCAGGCCGAGCCGCTTCAGCTCGTCGGGCGTGAATCTCATGGCAGCCTGCGCGTCAGCACGATGGTGAAGCGCGGCGCCTCGCTCGTTTCCGCGCCGCCGATGTCGCCGGTGAGCGTGCCTTCGGAGGTGACGTCGAACGGCAGCTGGGTGCGCGCCAGCTCGTAGCCCGAGCTGCCGAGGGCGGCGGCGAAGCGCTGCACCTGCGCGGTGATGCCGCGATAGTCGCTCCTTTGCAGGGCGTTCATCCGGCCGGAGATCTCGACGGTTTCCGCCAGCTCGGACTGCGCGCCGGGCTTGGACGGGACCGGCGCGGCCGCGGCGGGCGCGCCGCGGCGCTCGCCGGGCAGGCCGACGTTCCAGCTCAGCGTGTCGAGCTCGAACTGCGGGAAGCGCTCGAGCACCTGCGAGACGTGGTTGAAGACCGGCTCGGGCGCCGCGCTGCGCTGCGCGATGCGCGTGAACTCCGTCACCGTCGCCTTCAGGTTCTCGCTCGAGGTGTGCGTCGCCGGGAAGCCGGCGGTGATGCGCGCATAGGACTCGGCCGAGCGCCGCGCCTCCTCCGCCTGCTGCGCGGCGCGGGTGCGCGCCTGCGCGACGTCGAGCCAGCGCGCGCCGGCGAACAGCACGCAGGCGGCGAAGCCGATCGCGCCGGCGCCGACCAGCGCGCGCTGCAGCTGCCAGATCAGGTAGCGGCGCCGCTCGCTCTTCGCGGCGAACTGCTCGCGCGGCGGGTTCTGCGCGGCGAGGTGCAGGTAGAGCGCCTCGCCGGCGGTGCCCGCGGGCTTGCGCCGCACTCCGGCGGCGCGCTCGGCCTCGGCGGCGTCGAGCGTGCGGAACACCAGCCGGGTGTCGGACTGCAGCACCTGCTCGAACGCCGCGCGCTGCCCGGGCGGCGCCACCACCAGCACCTGCACCGGGCCGCCTTCGCGCGGCAGCACGCGCAGCGTGACCAGGTACTGCGCCAGGCGCAGCGTCTCCGAGCGCACGAACATGGCGAGCGCCTGCGGCACCATCTCGACCGTGCGCTCGAGGCGCGCGAAGCGCAGCTTGCCGTCGTCGACGAAGCTCTGGCGCAGCCCGGCGCGCGTCGGCGTGACGATGAACACGCGCCCGCTGCGCGCGCCGAGGCGCGCGGCGAGCGCCGGCGCGACCAGCGGCGGCGAGTAGACGCCGGCGAGCCGCGCGCCCGACTCCTCCAGCGCGTCGAGCCACGGCGCCAGGCCCTGCGTGTTGGTGAACGAGGCGAGCAGCAGCCGCTCGTTGCGCCGCTCGCCGGCCTGCACCGTGCCGAGCGACAGCGCGGCGGCGAGGCGCGTGTCGCGGTAGCGCTGCGCGATGCGCCGCTGGATGACCGACTCGCGGTCGCCGCCGCGCAGCAGCGGGATCTGGTCCTCGTGGAAGTCCTCGCCGGCGACGTCCGCCATGATCGAGAACAGCGCGCCGCGGCGGCCGCGCAGGTACTCGCGGAACGCGGCCACGCCGCCGTCGTCTCCCGAGTAGGTCGCTTCCAGCTCGAGCGCGCCGCGCGCGTCGCGGTACAGGTAGTGCTCGTCGGCGGTGAAGTAGAGGATGTGCTTGGCGGACATGCGCGCGCCTAGAACTTCATCTTCGAGATGGCGTCGTACACCGGGCCGAGCACCGACAGCATCACCCAGCCGAGGATCGCGCCGAGCAGCAGGGTGAGCGCCGGCTCGATCATCGCCTGCAGCTTGCCGATCTGCTCGCGCACCTCGCGGTTGTAGAAGTAGCTGACGTTGAGCAGCGCGGTATCCAGCGCGCCGGTGTTCTCGCCGATGCGCAGCATGCGGACCACCAGCGGCGGGAACAGCTCCAGGTCGGCGAACGCCGCGGTCATGTTCTTGCCCTCGGCGATCTGCTGGCCGACGGTGCGCAGCGCCTGCTCGAGCACCCGGTTGCCGACGATCTCCTCGCAGGTGCGGATCGCGTCGAGCACCGTGATGCCCGAGCCGTACATCATGGCGAAGCTGGAGGCGAAGCGCGACAGGATGATCTTGCGCAGGATCGGGCCAATTAGAGGCAGCGAGATCTTGTAGCGGTCGATGGCGAACTGCACCGCCGGGTTGTAGTTCGCCGCCGCCTTCAGGCCGCCCCAGGCGGCGAACGGCAGCAGGATGATCGCCCACCAGTACCTGACGAAGAAGTCCGACACCACGATCAGGATGCGCGTCTGCAGCGGCACCTCCTGGCCCATGTTGCGGATGAAGCCGGTCATCTGCGGCACCAGGTAGATCATCAGGAAGAACGTCACCAGCAGCACGATGCTGCCGACGAAGGCCGGGTACATCAGCAGCTTCTTGGTCTGCGCGGCGAGCTCGTCCTCCCACTTCAGCGACTCCGACAGGCTCTTCAGCACCGCCGGCAGCTTGCCGGTCTGCTCGCCCGAGCGCACCAGGCTGATGAACACCTTGCTGAACACCTCTGGATACTCGGCGAGCGAGCCCGACAGGTTGCGGCCGCCCTCGATCGACTCGATCAGCCCCGACACCACTTCACGGAAGCGCGGATTTTCCACGCTTTCCCGCAGATCGTTGAGGCCCTCCAGCAGCGGCACCCCGGCGGTGGCGAGCTGCTCGAGGTGGAAGCAGAAATTGATCAGGTCCTGGCGGGTGACGCGGCCGCCGCCGATCAGGCGCGTGCGCTGGCTGGAGGGCGCGCCGGTGACCAGGTCGAGCCCCATGCGCACCAGGCGCTGCTCGAGGTCGAACAGGTTGACCGCCTCGACGCGGCCGACGACGCTCTTGCCCTGGGTGTCTACCGCCTTGTAGGAGAAGAGCGGCATTGCCTCATTTCCCCGGCTACGCCATCCGATCGGTGAGGTCGACCACGCGCATCAGCTCGTCGAGGCTGGTGGCGCCGCTGCGCACCAGGCGCACGCCGTCGTCGGCCAGGGTCTTGAAGCCTTTGGCGCGCGCCGCGGTGAGGATCTCGCGCGCGGTGGCGCGGCGCGCGACCAGCTCGTCGATGCCGGCGTCGATCTTGAGCAGCTCGAGGATGCTCTGGCGCCCGCTGTAGCCCTGGTACTCGCACTTCTCGCAGCCCACCGCGCGGTAGATCTGCGCGCTCTCGGTGGGGGAGAAGCCGAGCAGGCGCCGCTCTTTGGGGTCGGGGTCGTAGGACTGGCGGCAGGTGCGGCACAGGCGGCGCACCAGGCGCTGCGCGAGGATGCCGATGATGTTGCCGGCGAGGATGTCGGGGACGATGCCGATGTCGAGCAGGCGCGGGAAGGCGCCGACGGCCGAGTTGGTGTGCAGCGTCGAGTAGACCTGGTGGCCGGTCATCGCCGCGCGGAACGCCATCTCGGCGGTTTCCTTGTCGCGCACCTCGCCCACCAGGATGATGTCCGGGTCCTGCCGCATCATCGAGCGGATGCCGTTCACGAAGTCCATCTTGGCCGCCTCGTTCACCGAGGTCTGCCGCATCATCGCCACCGGGTACTCGACCGGGTCCTCCAGCGTCATGATGTTGACCGACTCGACGTTGAGCTGGGCGAGCAGCGAGTACAGCGTAGTGGTCTTGCCGCTGCCCGTTGGGCCGGTGATAACCAGGATGCCTTCGGGGCGCGCCAACATCAGCGAGAGCGTGTTCATCACGTGCTTGGGCAGCTTCATGTGCTCCAAGCTGATGATCGACTTCTCGCGGTCCAGGATACGCAGCACGATGTTCTCGCCGTGGATGGTGGGCTGGGTCGCGTCCCGGAAATCCACCGGCCGGCCGTTGAGGTTGAGCGAGATGCGCCCGTCCTGCGGCGCGCGCGTTTCGGCGATGTTCATGCCGCTGATGACCTTCACGCGAACGGCGATGCCCGGCCAGTAGTTCTTGTGCAGGCTGCGCACCTGTTCCAACACGCCGTCGATGCGGTAGCGGATGCGCAGGAACGCGAACTCGGGCTCGAAGTGGATGTCGGAAGCGCGCCGCTTCACCGCGTCGACCAGCAGCGCCCCGACCAGCCGCACGATCGGCTGGGTGTATTCGTCCACCCCGCCCTGCTGCATGCTCTGGTAATCGATCTCGCCGGTCTCGATCTCGCGCAGGATGCCGTCGATGGAGAATTCGTGGCCGTAGTA
>DASUZH010000361.1:0-4015 GCA_036376975.1 Burkholderiales bacterium
CGTACGCTGCCGCCAGCCGACCTCTGATGCTCAAGGTCGTGCTGCACCAGCCCGAGATCCCGCCGAACGCGGGCAACGTGATCCGGCTCGCCGCGAACAGCGGAACGCGGCTGCACCTGGTCGAGCCGCTCGGCTTCTCGATGGACGACAAGCAGCTCAAGCGCGCCGGCCTCGATTACCATGAGCTGGCCAGCGTGAACACCCACAAGAACTGGGAAAGCTGCCGCAGCGCGCTCGACGGGAGGCGCATGTTCGCGTTCTCCACGCGCGCTACGCGCCTCTATACCGAGGCTGCCTTCCAGGCCGACGACGTGCTGGTGTTCGGCTCGGAAACCGCCGGCCTGCCGAGCGCCTGCCTCGAATCGTTTCCGCAGCCCAGCCGGCTGAGGCTGCCGATGCGGCCCGGCAACCGCAGCCTCAACCTGTCGAACGCCGTCGCCGTGGTCGTGTTCGAGGCCTGGCGCCAGAACGGGTTCGGGGGCAGCCGCTGAGGCGCATCCCGCCTCTTCCGCCGAGTTTCCCGCGCCGGGGCAACGCCTTCTCGCGCGCGCTCGGCTACTCGGTGTTCGCCCTCTCGGGCTGGCGCTTCGAGGGCGAGTTCCCCGACCGCGCCAAGCTGGTGGCGATCGTCGAGCCGCACACCTCGAACTGGGATTTCCCTCTCGGCATCTCGGCCGTGCTTGCGCTCGGGCTGCGCGTGCGCTTCCTCGGCAAGGACTCGCTGTTCAAGGGCGCGCTCGGCCGGCTGATGCGCTGGTTCGGCGGCACGCCGGTGATCCGCGAATCGCCGCAGGGCGCGGTGGCGCAAGCCGTGGCCGTGATCGAGCGCGAGCCCGCCGTGTTCCTCGCCATCACGCCGAAGGGCACCCGCACGCGCGGCGTGCCCTGGCGCAGCGGCTTCTATCACATCGCGCATGAGGCGCGCGTGCCGATCCTGCCGATCGCCTTCGACGGCGAGCGGCGCGTGATCCGGCTGTTCCCGCCGTTCCAGACCAGCGGCGACTATGATGCGGACCTGCCGCGGCTGCAGGCGCGTTACGCCGGTATCCGCGGCATCAAGAGCTAGCGCTCCTTCTTCGGGTCGCGCGAAAGCAGCAACTCCACCGCCTTGGCCGGGGCGAGCTTTCCCTCGAGCACCGCGTTCACCGCGTCGGTGACGGGCATGTCGACGCCGCGCGCGGCGGCGATGCGCGCGACCTCCTTCGCCGAGCGAACGCCCTCGGCGACGTGGCCCAGCCCGGCCAGCACCTCGGCAAGGCCGCGGCCGCGCGCCAGCTCCAGCCCGACGCGCCGGTTGCGCGACAGGTCGCCGGTCGCCGTCAGGATCAGGTCGCCCGCGCCGGCCAGGCCGAAGAAGGTCTCGGGCGAGCCGCCGAATGCGGCGCCCAGGCGCGCGATCTCGGCCAGCCCGCGCGTGATCAGCGCGGCGCGGGCGTTGAGGCCGAGGCCGAGGCCGTCGGAGATGCCGGCGGCGATCGCCATCACGTTCTTCACCGCGCCGCCGATCTCCACCCCGACCAGGTCGGCGCTGTAGTAGACCCGCATGCGGCCGCCGTGCAGGAGCGCCGCGCTGTCGCGCGCGAAGGCCGCATCGCGCGCCGCGAGCGTGAGCGCGCAGGGCAGGCCGCGCGCCACCTCGGCGGCGAACGACGGGCCGGACAGCGCGCCGCAGCGCGCGTCCGCGCCGAGCACTTCCTCGACGATCTGGTGCGGCAGCAGGCCGCTGCCCTCCTCGAAGCCCTTGCACAGCCAGATCAGCGGCGCGCTCGCGCCGACCTTCTGCAGCAGATCGCGCAACCCCGCCACCGGCGTGGCGGCGAGCAGGAATTGCGCCGCGGAGGTGGCGCGCGCGAGATCGGCGCTCACTTCCACCGTGCGCGGGATCTCGATGTCGGGCAGGTAGCGCTGGTTGCGGCGGGTCGTCGCCATCGCCACGGCCTGCGCCGGGTCGCGCGCCCAGAGCGCGACCTCGAGCCGGGCGGACAGCACCGAGGCGAGGGCGGTGCCCCAGGCGCCGGCGCCAAGCACCGCCACCCGGGCCACGCCGCTACCTCGCGATCTCGATCTGCGGCCCGGCGCCTGGCTGCTGCTGCGCCTGCTGCATGCGCTGCATGTACAGCGCCTCGAACGACACCGGGCTCAGCAGCACCGGCGGGAAGCCGCCGCGCACGACCAGGTCGGAGATCGCCTGGCGCAGGTAGGGGAACAGGATCTGCGGGCAGGCGATGCCGATCAGCGGGTCGAGCTGGTCCGGCGGCACGTTGCGGATGGAGAAGATGCCGGCCTGCACCGCCTCGGCGAGAAACAGCGTGCGCTCGCCCGCCTTCGCGGTGACGGTGCAGCCCACCGACACCTCGAAATAGCCCTCCGCGAACTGCTGCCCGCCGGTCGTGATCTGCACCTCGACCTGGGGCTGCACCTGCTCGGCGAACACCTGCGGCGCGTTCGGCACCTCGAGCGACAGGTCCTTCACGTACAGCTTCTCGATCTGCAGGCTGGGCTGCTGCGCGGCTTGCTCGCTCATGCGATGGCTTTCAGGAGTGGATCCAGCCCGCCCTTGCGGTCGAGCGCGTAGAGATCGTCGCAGCCGCCGATGTGGCGCTCGCCGATCCAGATCTGCGGCACCGTGCGCCGGCCGCTGCGTTGCATCATCTCGCCGCGGCGCTGCGGCTCGAGGTCGACGCGCACCTTCTCGATGCGCGCGCCCTTCTCGACCAGCAGCCGCTCGGCGGACTGGCAGAAGGGGCAGGCGGCGGTGCAGTACATCAGCACTGCGCCCATGGCGCTACTTCTCCACCGGCAGGCCGGCCTGCTTCCAGGCGCCCAGTCCGCCGGAGAGGTTCATCACCTTGCCGTAGCCGAGCTTCTTCAGCGCCCCGGCGGCCTTGCCGGCGCGATCGCCGGTGTCGCAGTAGACGATCAGCGTGGCGTCCTTCTTCTTCGCCACCTCGGCCGCGCCCGACTCGACCCGCGCCAGCGGCAGGCTCTTCGCGCCGAGGATGTGGCCGGCGCCGTACTCGCCGGCGTCGCGCACGTCGAGCACCAGCGCGTCCTCCCGGTTGATGAGCTGCGTGGCCTGCGCCGCGCTCACCCACGGCCCGCCGGCGCTGCGCCGCACTAGCGGCCAGAGCAGCATCGCGCCGGAGGCGAAGGCGACGACGAACAGCAGCAGGTTGTTTCTGACGAAATCCACGCGAAGCTGAACATTATAATTCACGTCGATGCACAAGCTCGTTCTCCTGCGCCACGGCGAGTCGGACTGGAACCGCGAGAATCGCTTCACGGGCTGGACCGACGTCGACCTGTCGGCGAAGGGCCTGGAGGAAGCGCGCAAGGCCGGCCGCACGCTGAAGGCCGACGGCTACCGCTTCGACCTCGCCTTCACCTCCGTGCTGAAGCGCGCCGTGCGCACGCTGTGGCTCGCGCTCGACGAGCTCGACCAGATGTGGCTGCCGGTGGAGAAGAACTGGCGCCTCAACGAGCGCCACTACGGCAACCTGCAGGGCCTCAACAAGGCCGAGATGGCGGCGAAGTTCGGCGAGCAGCAGGTGCTGGTGTGGCGGCGCAGCTACGACACCCCGCCGCCGCCGCTGCCGGCCGACGATCCGCGCAGCGAGGCGCGCGACCCGCGCTATGCCGGCATCAAGGTGCCGGCCACCGAGTGCCTGAAGGACACGGTGGCGCGCGTGGTGCCCTACTGGGAGGCGGCGATCGCGCCGGCGGTGCGCGCGGGACGCCGCGTGGTGGTCGCGGCGCACGGCAACTCGCTGCGCGCGCTGGTCAAGTACCTGGACGGCATTTCCGACGAGGCGATCGTCGGCCTGAACATTCCCACCGCCGTGCCGCTGGTCTACGAGCTCGACGAGCGCCTCAGGCCGGTGAAGCACTACTACCTGGGCGACGCGGCGGAGATCGAGAAGCGCATCGCGTCGGTCGCCGCGCAGGGGAAGGCGAAAGCCTGATCCGCCTCCTGCTCCTCGCGCTCGCCCTGACGGCATTCGGCGCGCTGGGGCAG
>DASUZH010000362.1:0-5251 GCA_036376975.1 Burkholderiales bacterium
CGGACTTCGGCATCGTCATCGAGCTCGGCCGCACCCGCATGACGGGCGAGGCGCGCTCGATCCTGGCGGACCCGAAAGTGGGGCAGCTGTTCCTCGGCGGCGGGCTCGCCGCCGACGTATGAAACGAAGCTCAAAGCTGCCCGGTTCTAGTGCGCGGAGAGTCAAAACTTGATGGCGGTCAAGAGATATAGTTCTTGTCGCTTTGTCCTGGCAGTCAAGATTGGTGAAAGCGGGTTTTTTTCCCGCGCGACGTTTGACATCCCTCAATAGACTGAGCGCCGGAAAGCATCTCGAGGGAAAAACATGAAACTCAAAAGACAGGCAGCTGTTCTTGCGGCGGCGCTGACGATCGCAGCTCTTTCTCCGGCGGCGGCGCAGGCGCCCGCGAAGGGCAAGGCGGCCGCCGCGACGGGCGAGATCGTGATCGGCCACGTCGCCGGCTACACCGGGCCGGCCAGCAACGACGCCAACCAGATGGGCGCCGGCGCGCAGGTGCTGATCGATGCGGTCAACGAGCGCGGCGGCGTGAACGGCAGGAAGGTCAGGCTGCTGGCGATGAACGACGAGTTCAAGCCCGACAACACCGTCAAGATGATCGACGAGATGAAGGGCAAGGCGGTCGCGCTGCTGCCGATCACCGGCAGCGCCAACGGCGCCGCGATGGTGAAGGCGAACAACCTGGCCATCCCGCTGGTCGGCACCATCCCGGCGCCGGACATCATGCGCGAATGGCAGAACCCGAACGTGTTCCACATCCGCGCCAGCGACCGCGAGCAGGCGGAGCGGGTGCTCGAGCAGCAGCTCACCATCGGCCTGCGGGACATCGCGCTGCTGGTGCCGAACAACCCGTCCGGCGAGCAGCTCACCAAGCTGACCGAGGGCTACCTCGCGAAGCGCAACCTCAAGCTCGCCGCCAACGCCGTCTACCTGCTCGCCGGCCCGAAGGTCGACCTCGAGCCCGGCCTGAAGGCGCTGCAGGGCAAGAACTACCAGTCTGTGGTCGTGTTCGGCCCGCCGCCGATCATCGCGCAGGCGATCAAGGCGGTGAAGTCCGCCGGCGTGACGGCGCAGCTGTACGCGTTCTCGTACGCGGACGCCCCGCTGATCGTGAAGGTGGCGGGCAAGGAGTTCGCGCACGGCGTGGCGATCGCGCAGGTGATGCCGAACATCAGCAACAAGACGCTCGGCATCGTGAAGGAGTTCCAGGACAACTGGGCCAAGCACGCCAAGGACAAGGGCGCGCCGACCTTCTTCAACATCGAGGGCTACATCTCGGCCAAGCTGATCGTCGAGGCGGTGCGGCGCAGCAAGGACGCCTCGCCCGAGGGCGTGCGCCGCGGCCTCGAGACGATGAGCAAGTACGACCTCGGCGGCTACCTGATCGACTTCTCGCCGACCAAGCACTGGGGCTCGCAGTTCATCGAGCTGTCGCTGATCGGCGGCTCGGGCCGGCTGGTCTACTGAGGCGCGCTCACCTGTATTCGCAGCGCGACCTGGTCGGCGCCGTGCGTCAGGTTGACGCGCGCGCCGGGCACCAGCTGCGAGGCCTTGCCCGGCACCAGCTCCGATACCGAGGCGTCCTGCGGCACGGCGATTCTCTGCGAGCCGCCGTCGTAGGTCAGGATCAGCTCCCGGCCGCCTGACGCCTGGGCCACCGTCCCGACGGTCGCGTTGGTCATGGTCTGGTTCGCGCCGCCGTCGAACGGCCGGTGCCCCGGGTTGACCGGCTTCGGGAAGCGGCGCACCTCGTAGGCGGTCAGCTTGCCGTCGGCCGCCTGCCGCGAGGTGACGCCGAGGAAGTCGCCCGGCTTGATGTCGGCGAGGGTGATCGGCTGGGTATAGACGATCTCGGTCTTCTCGCCGACCCGGATCGGGGCGGCGCCCTTCACCACCAGCGCCTTGCCGTCGAACGACTCGACCGTGCCGCGCACGCGCGTGGGCGCCTGCGCAACGGCCGCGCACGCGACGAAGAGAAGCGCGAGGCTAGTGAGGCGGCTTGACGCCATCTTTGCTCACGTTCAGGCGCTCGGCGACGATCCTGTCGCCTTCGCGGCGCGCGTTGCTCCAGATCGTTTCACCCGGCTTCAGGTCGGCGCGCGAGCCCGCATCGAAAGCCACCACCGGCGTACCCGGCGGGACGAGAACAGTCTGCGAGCCGCCCTGGTAGTTCAGCGTGATCTGGCTGCCGCCGCTCGCCTGCGCGAGGCCCTCCATGCTGGCGTTGGTCATGGTGGAGTTCGGCACCAGGTCCCACGGGAAATGACCGGGCTTGGCCTGCGGCGGGATGGCGTGC
This sequence comes from Burkholderiales bacterium, assembly GCA_036376975.1. Lineage (GTDB taxonomy): Bacteria > Pseudomonadota > Gammaproteobacteria > Burkholderiales > SG8-39 > SCGC-AG-212-J23. The sequence continues at coordinate 2,294 of DASUZH010000362.1, forward strand.
ACTTCCAGCGCCACCATTTTCCCGTCCTTGTTCACCGCAGTCACGCCGACATACTTTCCTTTCAGCGCGTCGAGGGTGGTTGCCCTGGCGGTGGTGACCCCGGCGTCGGGCGTCAGATGCACCTTCAGGTCCGTGCCGTCGCGCGATTTCACCGACAGCACGTTGCCATCGACCGCGGTAATGGTGCCGCGCACGCGGGTCGGCGGCTGCTGGGCGAACGCGAGGCTGCAAACCAGCGCGGCGAGGGCGAAAGAGGCTAGGCGTTTCATGGAATTCCTCCTTGTGGCCGGTTGCTAACACCCCTATCCTCCGGCCCATTCCCATGTTGAACCCGTTCCAGCAGCCCAAGAAGCTCGAGGCGCGCCTTTTCAGCGCGTTGCCGGCGAAATACCGCAAGAAGCGCCGCACCGCCTGGTCCGACCCCAACCGGCAGGGCGCCGCGGTGGACAGCTTCCTGGAGGGCCCGTCGTTCGACCGGCAGGGCAATCTATGGTGCGTCGACATCCCCTTCGGAAGAATTTTCAAAGTCGGCAAATCCGGCGACTGGGACCTGGTCGCGCAGTACGACGGCTGGCCGAACGGGCTGAAGATCCACAAGGACGGAAGCATCTACATCGCGGATTACAAGCGGGGTTTGCTGAAGTTAAACCCCAAAACAGGTGGGATCGAGCCGATCCTCGAGACCGCGTTCAGCGAGAGCTTCAAGGGGCTGAACGACCTGCATTTCGCCGACAACGGCGACCTCTACTTCACCGACCAGGGGCAGAGCGGCATCGCCGATCCGAGCGGCCGCGTCTACCGGCTGCGGGTGAACGGTGAGCTGCAGCGGCTGGTGAGCAACGCGCCTTCGCCCAACGGCATCACCCTGAACACGAAGAACTCGCAAGTCTATGTCGCGGTCACCCGCGCCCAGCAGATCTGGCGCCTGCCGCTGATGGCAGGCGGCACGCCGTCGAAGACCGGGGTCGCGATCCAGCTCTCCGGCGGCCACGCCGGCCCCGACGGCATCGAGATGGACGCCGAGGACGGCCTGGTGGTCTGCCATCTCGGCGTCGGCGTCTGGCGCTTCGACGCGAACTGCCTGCCGACCCATCTGGTGCACGCCGGCAAGCAGCATCGCCTGATGACGAACGTCGCCTTCAAGGGCAAGACTCTCTACATCACCGACTCCATGAACGGTGAGATCCTGACCGCCGAAATGCCGGTGGCCGGCAAGAAGCTGTTTTCAACGAGGTGAGCATGAGATTCCTTTTCCTCTTGTCGATGTTCGTGATGGCAAGCGCAGCGGCGCAGTATCCGAACAAGCCGGTCCGTGTATTCGTCGGCTATGCCGCGGGCAGCTCCACCGACATCGTCGCCCGCGTGATGGCCGACCGCCTCGGCGCGTACTGGAAGCAGAGCGTCTATGTCGAGACGCGCGCCGGCGCGGCCGGCAACCTGGCCGCCGACGCCGCGGCGAAGGCGGCCGGCGACGGCTACACGCTGCTGTTCGCGCAGAACGGCCTCGCCATCAGCGCCGCGGCGCTGCCGAACCTGCCCTACAAGGCGGAGACCGACCTGCTGCCGCTCGCGCCGGTGGCGGCGACGCCGCACATCCTGATCGTCGCGCCCGAGTCGAAGGCGAAGAACGTGCAGGCGCTGGTCGCGCAGGCCAAGGCCGCGCCGGGCAAGCTGTCGTTCGCCTCCTCCGGCGTCGGCAACTCCGACCACCTGTGCGGCGAGCTGTTCAACCTGATGGCGGGCATCCAGGCGATCCATGTGCCCTATAAAGGCGGCGCGCCGGCGGCTGTGGACGTGATGGGCGGGCGCATCAGCTACTACTTCGCCGGCATGCCGGTGGGCCTGCCGCTCGCGAAATCGGGCAAGGCGCGCGCGCTGGCGGTCACCAGCAAGGTGCGCTTCAACGGCGCGCCCGACGTGCCGACCGTCGCGGAGCAGGGCCTGCCCGAGTACGAGGCGACGCTGTGGCAGGGCTTCTTCGCGCCGGCTTCGATGCCGCCGGAGATGGGGGCGCGCATCGCCGCCGACATCGAGACGGTGCTCAGGCGGCCCGAGACGCGCGAGAAGCTGCTCGGCGCCGGCGTCAGCCTGTTCGAGGCGGACCACGGCACCTTCAAGCGCTACTTCCACGACGAGGTCGAGAAGTGGCGCGGCGTGGTGAAGAAGGCGAACCTGAAGCTCGAGTAGCCTTTAGTCGATCTTCGCGCCGGAGCGCTTCACTACCTCGGCCCACTTGGCCGAGTCGCGGCGGATCAGCGCGGCGAACTCTTCGGGCGAGCCGCCGCCGCCCTCGCTGCCGAGCTCGGCGAGGCGCGCCTTGGTGTCCGGCGCGAGGATCGCCTTGTTGACGGCGGCGTTGAGCCGGTCGAGCACCGGGCGCGGCACGCCGGCGGTGGTGATGATGCCGCTCCAGGCGTTGACCTCGTAGCCCGGCACGCCGGCTTCGATCAGCGTCGGCACCTCCGGCAGGCTGATCGCCCGCTTCTCGCCTGTGACGGCCAGCGCGCGCACGCGGCCGGCCTTGACGTGCGGCGCGATCGAGTTGGTGCTCTCGAACATCAGCTGCACCTGCCCCGAGATCAGGTCGGCGATCGCCGGCGCGCCGCCTTTGTAGGGGATGTGCACGATGTCGGTGCCGGTCATGTACTTGAACAGCTCGCCGCTGACGTGCCCGGGCGAGCCGTTGCTCGACGAGGCGTTGGACAGCTTGCCGGGGTTTTTCTTCGCGTAGTCGATCAGTTCTCTTACCGAAGTAAAGCCGGACTTCGGCGAGACCGCGAGCAGCATGTAGCCGGTGGTGACCAGCGCGACGGGCTGCAGGTCGCGCTCGATGTCGTAGGGCAGCTTCGCCACCATGTGGCGCGTGATGGCGAGCGCGCCGACCGGGCCCTGGCCGATGGTGTAGCCGTCGGGCGCGGCCTTCGCCACCGCATCGATGCCGATGGTGAGCGCGCCGCC
>DASUZH010000363.1:0-2481 GCA_036376975.1 Burkholderiales bacterium
TTCTGCCCGCTGTATGCCGCCGAGGGCACCGCGAACGTGATCTCGCAGCTCGACAAGGACGACGTCGAGGCGGTCGGCCTGGTGAAGTTCGACTTCCTCGGCCTCACCACGCTGACCATCCTGGACTGGGCGGAGCGGTTCGTCCGCAAGCTGGGGGACGACTTCAGCCTGGAGAAGATACCGCTGGACGACGCCGCGACCTACCAGCTGCTTTCATCTGGCAACACCACCGCCGTGTTCCAGCTGGAATCGCGCGGCATGCGCGACATGATCCGGCGCGCGCGCCCGGACCGCTTCGAGGACGTGATCGCCCTGGTCGCGCTCTACCGCCCCGGCCCGATGGACCTGATCCCGGAGTTCATCGAGCGAAAGCATGGAAAACGCGTCGATTACCTCGACCCTCGCTTGCAACCGATCCTGGGACCGACCTACGGCATCATGGTGTACCAGGAGCAGGTGATGCAAATCGCGCAGGTGATGGGCGGCTACACGCTCGGCGGCGCCGACCTGCTGCGCCGCGCGATGGGCAAGAAGAAGCCCGAGGAGATGGCGCAGCAGCGCGACATATTTACCGCCGGGGCGGAGAAGAACGGCCTCTCCAAGGGCAAGGCGACGCAGATCTTCGACCTGATGGAGAAGTTCGCCGGCTACGGCTTCAACAAGTCGCACGCCGCCGCGTACGCGCTGCTCGCCTACCAGACCGCGTACATGAAGACGCACCACACCGCTGCGTTCGCCGCGGCCAACCTGTCGGCGGTGATGGACGACACCGACAAGGTGCGCCAGTTCCACGAGGACGCCACGGCGAACGGCGTCACCATCCTGCCGCCCGACATCCACGCCTCCGAGTACCGCTTCGTCCCCGTCGACCGCAAGACCGTGCGCTACGGCCTGGGCTCGGTGCGCGGCACCGGCGAATCGGCCATTAACGCGGTGCTCGAGGCGCGCCGAAGTGATACGGGCGGCGGCCCGTTCAAGGACCTGTTCGACTTCTGCCGCCGCGTCGACAAGCGCATCGTCAACCGGCGCGTGGTCGAGGCGCTGGTCCGCGCCGGCGCGTTCGACGCGCTGGATCCGCACCGCGCGCGCCTGCTGGCGAGCGTCGGACGGGCGCTCGAGGGCGCCGAGCAGGCCGAGCGCACCGCGTCGCAGAACAGCCTGTTCGGCGAGGCCGAGGTGCCGCGCGGCGGCGCGCACGCCTACGTCGAGGCGGCGCCGTGGGACCTGAAGCAGAAGCTGATGGAGGAGAAGGCCGCGCTCGGCTTCTACCTCTCGGGCCACCTGTTCACCGTCTACGAGCGCGAGATGATGGGCTTCCCGCGCACCCCGCTCGCCAAGCTCGCGCCGTCGAACTACCAGGTCACCATCGCCGGCATCGTCGCCTCGGCGCGCACGCAGATGACGCGCCGCGGCCGCATGATGGTGGTGATGCTGGACGACGGCAGCGCGCAGCTCGAGATCTCGGTGTTCAACGAGCTGTTCGACCGGCACCGCGAGAAGCTGAAGGAAGACGCCCTGCTCATCGTGCAGGGCAAGGCGCAGAAGGACGAGTTCTCCGGCGGCCTGCGCGTCACCGCCGAGGAGCTGATGGACCTGGAGACGCTGCGCACCAGGTATTCCGGCCGCCTCAAGATCTCCATGAACGGCGAAGCCGATGCGAAGAAGCTGCAGCAGATCCTCGCGCCCTACCGTGCAAACGGAAGCGGCGGCTTCAAGGTGATCGTGAAGTACCGGAAGGACGGCAACGAGTGCGAGATCGCGCTCGGCGACGCCTGGAAAGTGCGGCCCGACGAACGCCTGATCGGCGAGCTGTCGACCTGGCTGACGCCGGACAACGTTCAGGTGGTGTTCGGCGGCGCGTCGGTCTGAAAGCGCACCGCGCAGGATCTGCGCGCGAACAGGTTGCGGTGGTGCAGGTACCAGGGGTTGACCAGCTTCTCGGACGGATCGATGCGGCGCTTCTCGGCGAGGAAGGCGGGCAGCTCGGGGTAGCACGCCGCGACCTGGTCGCGCGTCGCGTCGCGCGTGCGCGCGATGGGAAAGCTGCCGCCGGCGTCGATCGCGGCATCGATCAGCCCGCGGCGCAACTGGGCGGAGCGCACCGCGCCGCCGATCGCCGGCGGGGTGGCGAGGCGCAGCCCGACTTCGGCGTATTCGCAGCGCGCCCAGCGAAGGAAGCTATCCGCCTCGGGCAGCACGCGGCGCGTGACGATGCCTTCGATGGCGACGCGCCATTCTTCGCAGCGCGCGCGGGCTTCGGCGAGGAACTTCTCGATCGCCTCCGGCGGGATGAGCAGCTGGAAGGCGTCCGCCGAGGCAGGGGCTGGAGGCTCCGCCTTGATGGTCTCATCGGCCGAGCGGAGCAGCGAGTTGACGCGCATCGTCGCGCTGTACAAGGTGCCGAACAGGTTCTGGCCTCCGATTACCAGGGCAAAGAGGCTGCCGTTCGCGACGCGGTTGATGCGCCGCAGCTCACCTTCC
>DASUZH010000364.1:0-3041 GCA_036376975.1 Burkholderiales bacterium
GCCTTCCTGCATGCGCGCGCCGCCCGAGGCGGTGACGCAGACGAACGGCAGCTTCTGCTCGATCGCCACGCGCACGCCGCGCACGAAGCGCTCGCCGACCACCGAGCCCATCGAGCCGCCCATGAAGTCGAACTCGAACGCGGCGCACACCACGCCGAGCGCCTTGATCGAGCCCTGCATCACCACCAGCGCGTCGCCCTCGGCGGTCTGCTCCTGCGCCTCGGCCAGCCGCTCCGGGTACTTGCGCGAGTCGCGGAACTTCAGCGTGTCGAGCGGCAGCACCTCGGCGCCGATCTCGAAGCGGCCGTCGGCGTCGAGCAGCGCGTCCAGCCTGGGACGCGCGGCGAGCCGCTCGTGGTGCCCGCATTTCGGGCAGACGTTGAGGTTCTTCTCCAGGTCGGTGCTGTAGAGCACCGCGTCGCAGGCCGCGCACTTGGTCCACAGGCCTTCGGGCACGGTCTTGCGCGCGCCGCTGCCGGTGCGCTGGATCTTCGGCGGCAGGAGTTTTTGCAGCCAGCTCATGCGTCCAGGGCCTTTCGGATCGGAGCCAGGAACTGCTTGACCCGCGCGACTGCCTGTTCGGGACCCGCAGACTCGATTTCCTGAATGATGCGGCTGCCGATGACGACGGCGTCGGCGGTCTGCGCGATGCGTTTTGCGGACTCGGCGTCGCGGATGCCGAAGCCGACGCCGATCGGCAGCTTGGTCGCCTTGCGAATCTGCGGAATGTGGGCCGCCACGTCGGAAAGGTCGATGTTGGCGGCGCCGGTTACCCCGCGCAGCGATACGTAGTACAGATAGCCGCTGCCGCTCCTCGCCACTTCGTTTATGCGCTTCTTCGTCGAGGTCGGCGCGAGCAGGAAGACCGGGTCGATGTCGCTGCGCTTCATCAGCGCGGAAAATTCGACGCACTCCTCGGGCGGGTAGTCGACGACGATGACACCGTCGACGCCGGCGGCCTTCGCCGCCGCGGCGAACTTCCCGATCCCCATCGCCTCGATTGGATTGGCATAGCCCATCAGAACGATGGGGGTGGCCTTGTCCGTCTGTCTGAATTGGGTAACCAACGAAAGTACGTCTTTGAGGCCGACCCCATGCTTGAGCGCGCGCTCGCCGGCGCGCTGCACCACCGGTCCGTCTGCCATCGGGTCGGAGAACGGCACGCCGAGCTCGATGATGTCGGCGCCGGATTCCACCAGCGCCCGCATCAGCGGCACGGTCAGCGAGGGGTGCGGATCGCCCGCCGTGATGTAGGGGATGAGCGCCTTGCGCTTCGCCGCGGCGAGCGCCCCGAAGCGGCTCTGGATGCGCGACATCAAAGCTTCTTCCCCGAGCGCTCGGCGACGGTGTGCATGTCCTTGTCACCGCGGCCGGAGAGGTTGACGAGGAGGATCGCGCTCTTCTTCATCTGCGGCGCCATTTTCATCGCCTGCGCCACGGCGTGCGCCGATTCCAGCGCCGGGATGATGCCCTCGCTGCGGCACAACTCGTGGAACGCGGCGAGCGCCTCTTCGTCGGTCACCGCCACGTACTCGGCGCGCTTGCTGTCCTTCAGCCACGCATGCTCGGGGCCGACCCCCGGATAGTCGAGGCCCGCGGATACCGAGTGCGTCTCGGTGATCTGGCCGTTCGCGTCCTGCAGCAGGTAGGTGCGGTTGCCGTGCAGGACGCCCGGCGTTCCGGCGCAAAGCGAGGCGGCATGCTTTCCGGTTTCCAGACCCTCGCCTGCCGCTTCGACGCCGATCAGCCTGGTCTTGGTTTTGATGTAAGGATAAAAAATGCCCATGGCGTTCGAGCCGCCACCCACGCAGGCGATTACCGCGTCGGGTTGCCGGCCCGCCAGCGCCCTCATCTGCTTGATGCTCTCGTCGCCGATCACCCGCTGAAAATCGCGCACCATCATCGGGTACGGGTGCGGGCCGGCCACGGTGCCGATGATGTAGAAGGTGCTGTCGACGTTGGTCACCCAGTCGCGCATCGCCTCGTTGAGCGCGTCCTTCAGCGTCTTCGAGCCGGACTCGACCGGCACCACCTTCGCGCCCAGCACGCCCATGCGGTGCACGTTCGCCGCCTGCCGCTTCACGTCCTCGCTGCCCATGTACACCACGCACTCCATGCCGTAGCGCGCGGCCACGGTGGCGCTCGCCACGCCGTGCATGCCCGCGCCGGTCTCGGCGATGACGCGCGGCTTCTTCATGTTGCGCGCGAGCAGCGCCTGGCCGATGGTGTTGTTGATCTTGTGCGCGCCGGTGTGGTTGAGGTCCTCGCGCTTGATGTAGATCTGCGCGCCGCCGCACTTCTGCGACAGCCGTTTCGCGTGATAAACCGGACTCGGCCGCCCGACGTAGTGCTTGAGCTCGTACTTGAACTCGGCCTGGAACTCGCGGTCCTTGCGCGCACGCTCGTAGGCGACGCGCAGCTCCTCGAGCGCGGCGCTCAGCGTCTCGGCGACGAAAACGCCGCCGTAGGGGCCGAAGTGGCCGCGTGCGTCGGGCAAGTCATACATCCGCATTCCGCACCTCCGCGATGAACGCGGCGATCTTCGCCGCGTCCTTGATGCCCTTCGCCGACTCCACGCCGCTCGACACGTCCACGCCCCACGGCCGCAGCTTGCGGATCGCCTCCGCGACGTTGCCGCGCTCCAGCCCGCCGGAGAGCACCAGCGGCCGCGCCAGCTGCTGCGGCACCAGCGACCAGTCGAAGCGCTCGCCGACGCCGCCGTACGCCTCGACGAAGCTGTCCAGCAGCCAGGCCGACGCACTCGCGAAGGGGCGCAGGTATTCTATCAAATCAATGCCTTGCTTTACTCTGCAGGCCTTGATGAACGGCACGCCGAACTGCGCGCAGAACTGCGGCGTTTCCTCGCCGTGGAACTGCAGCAGTCCGGGGCGCACCCTGCCGAGCACTTGCGCCACCTGCGCCGCGTCGGGATTCACGAACAGCGCCACCGTCTGCACGAACGGCGGCAGCGCGTCGCGGATCTCCGCCGCGCGCTCGACGGCGAGGAAGCGCGGGCTCTTCGGGTAGAACACCAGCCCGAT
>DASUZH010000365.1:0-4766 GCA_036376975.1 Burkholderiales bacterium
AGCAGACGCTCAAGCCCGCCGCGGTGAGTTCCTAATAAATCAAGGAAGGACCATCACATGCCCATCAAGAACATCCTCGTCGTCGACGACTCTCCCACCGACCGCCAGTACCTGTCCGACATCCTGACCAAGAGCGGCTACAAGGTCACCACCGCGAGCAGCGCCGAAGAAGCGCTTGCCAAGGTGAAGGCCGCCGCCCCCGACCTCGTCCTGATGGACGTGGTGATGCCGGGCCAGAACGGCTACCAGGCGACGCGCACCCTGACCAAGGACGAGGCCACCAAGCACATCCCGGTGATCATCGTCACCACCAAGGGCCAGGAGACCGACAAGCTCTGGGGCATGCGCCAGGGCGCGCGCGACTACATCGTCAAGCCGGTGAGCCAGGCCGACCTGCTGGCGAAGATCTCCGCGCTCGGCAAGTAAAAGGGAGACGAGCGCCCACATGGCCGAGCGGCTGTCCCTCAGGGATTACCAGCGCGAGCTGGTCAACCGGCTGAAAGAAGCCGGCGCCGGACGCATGGCGTCCAAGCTCGGCATGCAGATCGGCGCCGAGACCTGGCTGGTCGACCTGGCCGACGCCGGCGAGGTGATCCCGGTGCCGCCGGTCACTCCGGTGCCGCTCACCAAGCCCTGGTTCAAGGGCGTCGCCAACGTGCGCGGCAACCTGTTCAGCGTGGTCGACTTCCCCGCCTTCCTCGGCGTCGGCGCCGTGGCGGTGGGCGAGCATTCGCGGCTGCTGCTGATCGGCGACCGCTTCCGCACCGCGGGGGCGCTGCTGATCGACCGCTCGCTCGGCCTGCGCAACCCGGACCAGCTCAAGCCGCGCGAGCCCGGTGCGGGCGAGGCGCCGGCCTGGCTGCGCGGCGAGTTCGAGGACAACGAGGGTCGCAGCTGGAAGGAGCTCGACCTGCCGCAGCTGGTGCGGCATGCGGATTTTCTGACGGTCAGCGCCTGAGGAGGATGAAACCCATGAAGAAGACATTGCTCATTGCAGCCCTCGCCCTGGCGGCGGCGCCGGTCGCCGCGCAGCAGCCGGGCGTCACCGCCGACAAGATCCTGCTCGGTCAGGCCGCGGTGTTCACCGGCCCGGCCGCGCAGCTGGGCATCCAGATGCGCAACGGCATCAAGTCCTACTTCGACTTCGTCAACGAGAAGGGCGGCGTGCACGGCCGCAAGCTCGAGCTGATCGCCGAGGACGACAAGTACGAGCCCGCGTCGGCGACCACCGCCAGCCAGGCGCTGATCGACAAGCACAAGGTGTTCGCGCTGCTCGGCTACGTCGGCACGCCGACCGGGGTGGCGCACCTCAAGGTGACCACCGCCGCCAAGGTGCCGCTGGTGGGCATGTTCACCGGCGCCGAGGCGCTGCGCGCGCCGATGAACCGCTACGTATTCCACGTCCGCGCCAGCTACTACGACGAGACCGAGAAGATGGTCGAGCAGGTGGTGTCGACCGGCGGCAAGAAGATCGCGGTGTTCTACCAGGCCGACGCCTACGGCGAGGCCGGCCGCATGGGCACCGAGATCGCGCTGAAGAAGCGCAACATGCAGATCCACTCCACCGGCACGGTGGAGCGCAACACGGTCGCGGTGGAGAAGGCGGTGCAGTCGATCCACGCCTCGCAGCCCGACGCGGTGGTGATGGTCGGCGCCTACGCCGCCTGCGCCGAGTTCATCAAGCAGATGAAGAAGGCCGGCAGCGGCGCGCAGTTCTACAACGTGTCCTTCGTCGGCAGCGCGGCGCTGGCCAACGCGCTCGGCAAGGACGGCCTCGGCGTCGCCATCTCGCAGGTGGTGCCGTTCCCGTGGGGAACCGGCGTGCCGGTAGTGAAGGAGTACCAGGCGCTGGCCAAGAAGGCCGGCTTCACCGACTACAACTTCGGCGCGATCGAAGGCTTCCTCACCGCCAAGGTGATGGTCGAGGGCCTGCGCCGGGCCGGCAAGAATCTCACCCGCGAGGGCTTCGTCGACGCAATGGAGAAGATGCAGGACGTCGACCTCGGCGGCTTTTTCATCAGCTATTCCCCAACTAGCCACATCGGCTCCAAGTTCGTCGACCTGACGATCATCGGCCGCGACGGCAAGTTCCTGCGATAAGAGAGGCACACCATGGCATTCGCTCTGAAACTCCCATTCATCGGCCGCCGCGCGGAAGCGGACGAGGACGAGCAGGCGCCGGCGCAGGCCGGGCAGAAGCGCGCGAGCGGCGGCGGCATGAGCACCGCCCGCAAGCTGCAGATCCTGATCGGCCTGCTGGTGGTCCTGCTGGCGGTGGACGGCGTGATCGTCGCGATGGACGCCCGCCAGGGCACCTTCGGCACCCTCTACATCGCCAGCGTCGGAAAGATCCGCATGCTGTCGCAGCGCCTCGCCAAGGCGGCGCAGCAGGCCTCGCAGGGTAACGTCGAGGCCTTCAAGCAGCTGCGCGAGTCGCGCGAGGAATTCGCCTCGCTGATGAAGCTGCTGTCGGAAGGCGGCCAGGCCGGCACCACCACGCTGCCGCCCACCCCGTCGGGCGCGCGCGACGCGCTCGACGCGCTCGACAAGGAGTGGAAGAAGACCGAGCGCAACGCGACGCTGGTGAGTAACGAGCAGGCCAACCTGGTGGCGCTGGGCGCCGCGGTGCGCTCGATCAACGCCTCCAACCCGACCCTGCTCGAGCTGGCCGACGAGATCGCGGCGATGAGCGTGCAGGCCGGCGGCTCGGCGCGGCAGAACGCCATCACCTCGCAGCTGGTGATGCTGACCCAGCGCATGGCGAAGAACGCCAACACCATGCTGGCGAGCGACATCGTCGACCCGGAGGTGGCGTTCCTGCTCGGCAAGGACACCAACACGTTCCGCGACACCCTGCAGGGCCTGCTGTCCGGCAGCGAGGCGCTGCGCATCGCGCGCGTCAACGACGCCGAGATGCGCGGCAAGCTGTCGGAGCTGGAGGGCGGCTTCAAGGAGTACCAGCGCGCGGTGTCGGACATCCTCGGCAACATGCAGCGCCTGGTGAACGCCAAGCGCGCGACGCGCGACATCTTCAACGACAGCGAGGCGCTGCTGCGCGCGTCCGAGGGCCTGAACGAGCGCTACGAGGCCGAGCTGGCCGGGCGCCAGACCAACTTCATCGCGCTGATCGTGGTTTCGCTGGTCGCCCTCGGCGTGCTGCTGCTGATCTTCAAGGTGTACGTCGACGACAGCCGGCGCCGCGCGGAGGAATCGGAGAAGATGAACCGCGACAACCAGGAGGCGATTCTTCGCCTGCTGGACGAGATCGGCAACCTGGCGAACGGCGACCTCACGGTGCGCGCCAAGGTGACCGAGGACATCACCGGCGCGATCGCGGACTCGATCAACTACACGATCGACGAACTGCGCCGACTGGTGTCGGGCATCACCGAGGCCTCGGGCCAGGTGACGGCGGCGACGCAGGAAGCCTCCGCGGTGACCGGCCAGCTGCTGCAGGCGACGCAGAAGCAGTCGACCGAGATCCAGGGCGCGGGCCAGTCGGTGACGCAGATGGCGCAGCAGATGACCGACGTGTCGGTCAAGGCCAACGACTCGGCGAAGGTTGCCGAGTCCTCGCTGCACGCCGCGCAGAAGGGCACCCAGGCGGTGCAGAACGCGATCCGCGGCATGAACGACATCCGCGAGCAGATCCAGGAGACCTCGAAGCGGATCAAGCGACTCGGCGAGAGCTCGCAGGAGATCGGCGAGATCGTGCAGCTGATCTCGGACATTACCGAGCAGACCAACGTGCTGGCGCTGAACGCGGCGATTCAGGCCGCCTCCGCCGGCGAGGCGGGACGCGGCTTCACGGTGGTCGCGGAGGAGGTGCAGCGGCTGGCCGAGCGCTCGGCCGAGGCGACCAAGCACATCGGCGCGATCGTCAAGTCGATTCAGCGCGACACGCAGGACGCGGTGGAGGCGATGGAACGCAGCACGGCGAACGTGGTGGCGGGAACCAAGACCGCCGACGAAGCCGACCAGGCGCTGCGCGAGATCGGCCAGGTGTCGAACCAGCTGGCCGAGCTGATCCGCTCGATCTCGACGGCGACGCAGCAGCAGTCGGCGGCGGCGACGCGGGTGGCGGCCAACATGAAGGTGATTCTGGGCATCACCCAGCTCACCACCGAGGGCACCAAGAAGACCGCCGGCTCGGCGCAGCGACTCACCTCGCTCGCCGACGGGCTGAAGAACTCGGTGTCGGGCTTCAAGCTCGCCTAGACACGAACAGAAGAAAAGCGAAGCGCCCGAACTGATGGCCAACGCCACCCTCCTGTCCTGGATCAACGCCGAGGTCGACCAGGCGCTGAAGCTGGTGCGGGACAACATCGCCAAGGTCACCGGCAAGCCGGAGGACGAGGCGGTGCTGCGCGTGTGCCCCGACCACCTGCACCAGGTGAGCGGCGCGCTGCGCATGGTGGGGCTGGCCGGCGCGACGCGCTTCTGCGAGGCGATCGAGGGCAGCTTCTCGGGCCTGTCGCAGGCGCCGCGCAACGGCGCCGCGATCGGCACCATCGACCGCGCGGTGCTCGCGCTGAAGGAATTCGTCGCCGACCTGGCGCGCGGCCAGGCCGATGTGCCGCTGCGCCTCTACCCGGTCTACAAGGAGCTGGCGACCCTCTCCGGCAAGAACGACGCCTCGGAGCGGGAGCTGTTCTTCCCCGACCTGGCGCTGCCGCCGCCGGCGCACGCGCAGGCAAAGACGCTCGCCAAGGAGGAGCTGGCCGCGTTCCTCTCGGCGCACCGCTCGCGCTTCCAGCGCGGGCTGC
>DASUZH010000366.1:0-2241 GCA_036376975.1 Burkholderiales bacterium
CTGGCTGGCATGGAAGGTCACGACGCGCCGCGCGCTGATCGGGATCTCCTCGCCGGTCTTCGGATTGCGGCCGGGGCGCTGCGGCTTGTCGCGCAGCTGGAAGTTGCCGAAGCCGGACAGCTTGACGCTTTCGCCGCGCTCCAGCGCGCCGCGGATCTCTTCGAAAAAGGCCTCGACCATGTCCTTGGCCTCGCGCTTGTTCAGCCCGACCTTTTCGAACAGCAGATCAGCGAGTTCGGCCTTCGTCAGCGTCATCACGGACTCCCCTGATTCCCCTAGCTTTTTCAGCTTGCCCTCTTAGGATGTTCTTAATTTTGCAGAGAATTTTTTTCCAAGCAGCGCGACCAGCGTATCGCGGGCAGCATCTGCATCCGCATCCGTTAGGGTTCTTTCAGTATCTTGCATAACTACCCGGAATGCAAGGCTTTTTCTGCCGGAAGGCAGGCCGGAACCGCGGTAAAGGCTCAAAAAGCCGACCTCGCGCACGATGGCCGGTTTTTCGGCCCGAATGGCGTCCAAAACCGCCTGCACGGGGGTGTTTTGCTCGAATTCGAGGGAGATGTCGCGCACCACCGTGGGGAATCGGGAGGGGACCCCGGGGTGGGGGGTGGGCAGGGTGAGGAGCGGCTCGGCGTCCATCTCGAACAGCACCGGGGCGAGGGGCAGGTCGTACTTGCGCAGCCAGCGGGGGTGCAGCTCCCCAATCCAGCCGGCCGGGATGCCCCCCACCATGACGCGGGCCGAGCGGCCCGGATGCAGCGCCGGGTGCCCGGCCGGCTCGAAGCGCAGCTCGAGCGGCGCGCACAGCGCCTCCAGGTCGCCCTTCACGTCGAAGTAGTCGACCGGGCGCTCGGCCGCGTCCCATTCGCCGGCAAGCGCGGGACCGAACGCCGCCGCGGCGACGCGCATCGGCTGGCGCAGCCCGCGCACCGCGAGCGGCGCGTCGTCCGCGGCCGGGTCGCGCAGGAACACGCGCCCGACTTCGAACACGCGGATGCGCGGCACTTTCCGGGCGTGGTTCCGGCGGATCACCTCGACCAGCGAGCCGATCAGGCTGGTGCGCATCACCGACTGCTGGCTGGCGATCGGGTTGAGCAACCGGATCGGGTTGCTCTCTCCGGCGAAATCGGCTTCCCAGCCCGGCTCGACGAAGCTGAAATTGATCACTTCGCGGTAGTCGCGCGCGGCGAGGCTCTCGCGCAGCGTGTGCAGCGAACGCCGCTCCTCGGCCACCGGCCGCATGACCGCGGCGACGCGCGGCGGCTGCGCCGCGATGCGCTCGAAGCCGTGGATGCGCGCCACCTCCTCGATCAGGTCCTCCTCGATCGCGATGTCGAAGCGGTACGAAGGAGGGGTTACCGTGAATGCGTCGCCGCTCTTCTTGAATTTGAAATCGAGCCTGGAAAAAACCGCGCCGATCTCCTTCGCCGCCAGCGGGATGCCGATGATCTTCTGCGCGCGCGCGGCGCGCATGCGCACCGGCTTGCGCTTCGGCACGCGCGCCACCTTGTCGAGCGCCGGGCCGGGCTCGCCGCCGCAGATGTCGAGGACCAGGCGCGTCGCGCGCTCGATGCCGTCGAGGTTGTTCGCCGGGTCGACGCCGCGCTCGAAGCGGTGCGAGGCGTCGCTCGAGAAGTTGTAGCGCCGCGCGCGGCCCTGGATCGCCTCGGGCCAGAAGAACGCGGACTCGAGGAACACGTTCTTCGTCGCCTCGTCCGCCTTGGTGGTCTCGCCGCCCATGATGCCGCCCAGGCCGATCACCCCCGAGTCGTCGGTGATGCACAGCACCGAGGGATCGACTTCCACGGTCTGCTCGTTCAGCAGCAGCACCTTCTCGCCCTTGCGTCCCCAGCGCACGTCGATCGGCCCGCGCAGCTTGTCGAGGTCGTAGACGTGCAGCGGGCGGCCGAGCTCGAGCATCACGTAGTTGGTGACGTCGACCAGCGCCGAGATGCTGCGCTGTCCCGCGCGCTCGAGGCGCTGCTTCATCCAGTCGGGAGTAGGCGCCGCGGCGTTCACGTTGCGGATGACCCTGCCGGCGAAGCGGCCGCAGCCTTCCGGAGCGCTGATGCGGACCGGATGGGTGGCTTTGCTTTTCGGCTGGACGGCCTTGATCTTCTCCACCGTGAGCTTGGCACCGGTCAGCGCGGAAACCTCGCGAGCGACGCCGAGCACCGAGAGGCAGTCGGCGCGGTTCGGCGTGAGCTTGAGCGTCATCACGTGATCATCCAGGCCGAGCAG
>DASUZH010000367.1:0-6659 GCA_036376975.1 Burkholderiales bacterium
TCGCGCCTCGAAGGGGTGACGAAGGAGATGCAGGTCACCGTCGCCGCGGCCGAGTCCACCGTGAAAGCAGTGGGCGAGGGCGTGCGGGTCGGCAAGGTCGAGACGAGGTCGGTGAAGGGGCGCGGCGAGCCGATCAAGATCTACGAGATCATAGGATTCGACGAATGAGGCTGCTGCTCCTCACGCTCGTTTTTCTTGCCGGGGCCGCGCTGGCGCAGGAAGACGTCGGCATGGTCGACCTGGTGGCGGGCGAGGTCGCTTTCCAGGCCGGCCGGGTGAAGCCGTACATGAAGGTGCGCGAGGGCGACCGCTTCGAGCTGCCGGAGGGCGCGCAGCTGCGCCTGGTGTACTTCGCCGGCGGCCGGCAGGAGCGCTGGCAGGGCCCGGCGCGGTTCAGGGTGGGCAAGCAGGAAAGCGCGGCGCTCGCGGGCAAGCCGTCCCAGGCAACCGTGCTGCCCGCAAGCGTCCCGCACCGGCTGGCCCGGGCGCCCGAGCTGACGCGGAACGCGGTGTTCGGCGGCATAGCGGTGCGTGGGCAGAAGCCGCCGGGCGGCGAGACCGAGGAGACCCTGCGCGAGGCGCGCGCCACCTACGCCAGGCTGCGGCGCGAGCTGCCGGCCGACGACCTCACCCCCGAGCTTTTCCTCTACGCCGCGCTCGCCGCCGGCCCCAATCCGGACAGCGAAGAGGTGAAAAATTTGGCCGCGCGTCTGGCGGAACGTCAACAAAGGTAAAAACACGTTCAGATTCATCATTTTGCGCGTGACAAAGTTCCTCGCGGTGCAGCATATTCACCCTTAGGCTTACCGTGCCTCAAAGGGGGAAACACTCATGATCATCAAGAACACGATACGAACTCTCGGTCTTGCCGCGCTTCTAGCCGCCGCCACCGTGGCTGCGTCGGAAGATGTCGGCCTGGTCAACCAGCTCAACGGCGACGTCACCTACGCCAGCGGCGGCAATCCCGCCAAGGCGAAGGCGTACATGAAGGTGCGCCAGGGCGACCGCTTCACGGTGCCGAACGGCGCCGGCGTGCGGATCGTCTACTTCCAGGGCGGCCGCCAGGAAACCTACACCGGCCCGGCGACGTTCATCGCCGGCACCCAGGCGAGCAACCAGCAGAGCGGCTCGCCGGCCCAGATCGCCACGCTGCCCGCCGGCGTGCCGCAGAAGATCGCGCAGACCCCCGAGCTGATCCAGATCGCGAAGCTCGGCCGCTCCGGAGGCGTCGCGGTGCGCGGCGCGCAGCGCGAGCAGCGCCTGACCGCGGCGCAGCAGGCCGAGGTGCGCCAGGCGCGCCAGACCTACGACCAGATGCGCAAGAGCGCGGCCGCGAACGACATCGTTCCCGAGCAGTACCTGTACGCCGTGCTGCAGGACCACCTGCTCTACGAAGACATGAAATCGGTGGTCGCCGAGATGCAGAAGCGCCAGCCGTCGAACCCCGACGTGCAGGTGATGGCCGAGTACGTCAAGGTCAAGCTCGAGTCGCAGTAAGCCGTTCTTCCCCCTTGTGAAAGGCCCGCCTCGCGCGGGCCTTTTTGTTTTTAGAATCGGCCCGGATGAAGGGCCGCCTGGAAGACCACCGCATGCTCACCGGCCGGGGACGCTACGTCTCCGACTGGAACCTGCCCGGACAGGCGCACGGGCATTTCCTGCGCTCGGACCGGGCGCACGCGAAAATCGTTTCGATTCAAAAGGAAGAGGCCTTGCGGCGCCCGGGTGTGCTCGCCGTGCTCACCGGCCGGGAGCTGGTCGACGCCGGCCTCAAGCCGATCCCGGCGGCGGCGCCGTTCAAGTGGCGGGACGGCTCCGACCAGCGCCTCGCGCAGCGCCCCTCGCTCGCGCATGAAGTGGTGCGGCACATCGGCGAGCCGGTCGCGCTGGTCGTCGCCGAGACGGCGGCGCAGGCGCAGGACGCCGCCGAGGCGGTGACGGTCGACTACGAGGACCTGCCCGCGGTGGTCACCGCCGCGGAAGCGATGGCCGCGGGCGCGCCGCAGCTCCACCCGGGCGCGCCGGGCAACCTGGTGCTGGATTTCGCCGGCGGCGACGAGGCGGCGACCAACGCCGCGTTCGCCAGGGCGGCGAAGGTGGTGAAGCTCCGCGCTTACCACTCGCGCGTGATCGGCAATCCGATGGAGCCGCGCGCCGCGATGGGCTCCTACGATGCCGCGCGGGACCTGTACTTCCTGCACGGCACCACGCAGGGCACTGGGCCGATGCGCGGGCAGCTCTCTGCGGTCCTCGGCGTGCCGCCCGACAAGGTGCGGGTGGTTGCGGAGGAGGTCGGCGGCGGCTTCGGCGTGCGCTTCAACGCGTACCCGGAATACGGCGCGCTGCTTTTCGCGGCGAAGAAGCTCGGCCGCCCGGTGAAGTGGGTCGGCACGCGCTCGGAAGTGTTCCTTGGCGACGAGCAGGCGCGCGATATCCACCACAGCGGCGAGCTGGCGCTGGACAAGGATGGGCGCATCCTCGGGATGCGCTTCGACTACCTCTCCAACATGGGCGCCTACGTCGCCTTCACCGGGTCGGTGGTCAACACGCTCGGACTGGTGAACGTGAACTGCGGCGTCTACGACGTGCAGGCGGTCCATGTGCGCGGCCGGCTGGTGCTGACGAACACCATTCCCACCGCCGCCTACCGGGGCGCCGGCAGGCCGGTGGCCTCCTATGCGCTCGAGCGGCTGATCGACGAGGCGGCGCGCGAGCTCGGCCTGGATGCCGCGGAATTCCGCCGCCGCAACATGATTCCGCCGGCCAAGATCCCCTACAAGCTGGTCGGCGGCTCGGTCTACGACAGCGGCGACTTCGAGGCCGTGATGCAGAAGGCGCTCGACGAATTCGATTGGGCCGGTTTTGAGAAACGAAGAAAACAATCGGAAAAGAATGGAAAGCTGCGCGGGCGCGGCATCGCCACCTACATCGAGATGACCGCGCCCGGCGGCTTCGCGCCGATGGACCAGGCGCGGCTCAACTGGGAGCAGGACGGCACGCTCACGCTGCGCACCGCATCGCACAACCACGGCCAGGGCCACGAGACCACCTTCGCGCAGATCGTCTCGAAGCAGCTCGGCATTCCCGTCGACCGCGTGCGCCTGCGCACCTCCGAGCCCGAGGAGATCCTCGTCGCCAACCCGACCGGCGGCTCGCGCACGCTGCACGGGCTGGGCAGCGCGATGCACTGGGCGGCGCAGGAGGTGGCGAAGAACGGCCTCAACCTCGCCGCCGAGCATCTCGAGAGCGCGCTGGAGGACATCGAGTTCGACCTCGGCACCTACCGGATCAAGGGCACCGACCGCAAGGTGCGCATCGACGAGCTGGCGAAGAAGTATCCGGGCCGGCTCGACCTCGATTTCCGGGAGCGCCCCAAGGTGCCGGCCACCTTCCCGAACGGCTGCCACGTCGCCGAGGTCGAGATCGACCCGGAAACCGGCGAGTGCGAGATCGTCTCGTACGTCGCCTGCGACGACGTCGGCAACATCATCAACCACCAGATCGTCGAGGGGCAGATGCAGGGCGGCGTCACCCAGGGCGCCGGGCACATCTTCCTCGAGCAGGGCGTCTACGACGCCTCGGGGCAGCTGCTCACCGGCAGCTTCATGGACTACGCCATGCCGCGCGCCGGCCTGGTCGGCGGGCTGACCGTGACCGACCACGCCGTGCCGACGCCGACCAACCCGCTCGGCGCCAAGGGCGTCGGCGAGGGCGGCGTCACCGGCTCGATGCCGGCGCTGATGAACGCGGTGATGGACGCGCTGCGGCGCGCGGGGGTCAAGGAATTCGACATGCCGGCGAGCCCGCACCGACTGTGGAGCGCTCTGCAAGCCGCACGGCGCTGACCGGCCTCGCCGCCCTGGCGGTCGCCATGGGCGTAGGGCGCTTTGCTTTCACGCCGATCCTGCCGATGATGCAGGCCGACGCCGGCGTGTCGCTCGCCGAGGGCGGCTGGCTGGCGTCGGCGAACTACGCCGGCTACCTGGCCGGCGCGCTGTGGGCGGCGGCCGTGCCGGTGCGTCCAGACCGCGCGATCCGCTTTGGCCTGCTCGCCATTGCCATTGCCACAATCGGCATGGGCCTCGACGGCGGCTTCGCGTACTGGATCGCGCTGCGCGCGATCGCCGGCATCGCGAGCGCCTGGGTGCTGATCCACATCTCGGTCTGGTGCCTGGGCCGCCTCGCCGCAGCCGGCCGCGCCGCGCTGAGCGGCACGGTCTACGCCGGCGTCGGCTCGGGCGTCGCGCTCGCCGGCGTGGTCTGCCTGGTCCTGATGCAGCGCGGAGCGTCCTCCGCGCAGGCCTGGATTCTCCTGGCGGCGATCTCGCTCGTGCTCACCGCGCTGCTCTGGCCGGCGGTGCAGGGCGACGCGCAAGCGCCGGCCGCGGAGGCGCAGCCCGCGGCACGGGACGGCCTTGCCTGGCGGCTGATCGTCGCCTATGGCGCCTACGGCATCGGCTACATCATTCCGGCCACCTACCTGCCGGTGATGGCGCGCGAGGTGGTCGCCGATCCGGCGCTGTTCGGCTGGGCGTGGCCGGTCTTCGGGGCCGCGGCCGCGGCCTCTACGCTGGCGGTGGCGCAGCTCGGCCGGCGCTTCGGCCACCGCCGCCTCTGGCTCGCCGCCCAGCTGGTGCTCGCCGCCGGCGTGGCCGCCCCGGTCGTCTTCGGCGGAGTGGCCGGCATCCTGCTGGCGGCGCTGTGCGTCGGCAGCACCTTCGTCGTCATCACGATGGAAGGAATGCAGGTCGCGCGCGAGCTGCTCGGCGCGCGCGGGGCGCCGCTGATGGCGGCCATGACCGCCGCGTTCGCCGCCGGCCAGATCGCCGGCCCGGCGGCCGCGAGCCTGCTGGTCGCCGCCGGCGGCCGGCTCGAGCATGCTCTGATCGGCGCGTGCATGCTGCTGCTGGCGAGCGTGTTTCTCCTCACCGGCCGGACCTACACTGGCGTTCCCCGATCTTTGTAGGCAGAATCGCGCCGTGGCAGACGCTAAAGACGAAGAGACTGTTCCGCGCAAGCGCTCGAGCTGGTCGGCCGCGCTCGCCCAGCTGCCGGGCTTCCCGGACAAGACCGCCCTGCCGGGGCTGCCGGCCGGCGGCGCGCAGGCGGTTTCGCCGCTCGGCCGCGACAACGAGGAAGGCGAAGAGCCGGGCGAGCGCGAGCGCTAGGCCGGCATGGGCGGCAAGGGCAGGCTGATCGTCGCGGCGCTGATCGCGCTGTTCGCGCTGGTCAGCTACTTCGGCAGCAGCTCGATCAATCCGCTCACCGGGGAGAAGCAGCGGGTCGCCATGACCCCGGAGCAGGAGGTCGCCCTCGGCCTGAAGACCGCTCCGCAGATGGCCGCGCAGATGGGCGGCCTGTCGCAGAACCCCAAGGCGCGCGAGCTGGTCCAGCGCGTCGGCGCGAAGCTGGTGCGCGAGAGCTTCGCAGCCAAGAGCGCCTACAAGTTCAGCTTCCACGTCCTCGCCGACCGCAAGACGGTCAACGCCTTCGCGCTGCCCGGCGGTCCGATCTTCATCACCGAGGGGCTGCTCGGCCGGCTGCGCACGGAAGGCGAGCTGGCGGGGGTGCTCGGCCACGAGATCGGCCACGTCATCGCGCGCCACTCCTCGGAGAGGATCGCCAAGCAGCAGCTCACGCAGCAGCTGATCGGCGCGGTGGTGGTGGGCACCGGCGACTACACCAGCGCGCAGCTCGCCCAGCTGGCGGGCAGCATGATCAACATGAAGTACGGCCGCGACGACGAGCTGGAATCCGACGCGCTCGGCGTGCGCATCGCGTTCGAGGCGGGCTACGACCCGCGCGCGATGGCCGGCGTGATGGAGATCCTGGCGAAGGCCTCGGGCGGCTCGCAGCAGCCCGAATTCGCCTCGACCCATCCGGCGCCGGAAAACCGCCAGGCACGCATCAGGGAAGAAATCGCGAAGCGATTCCCCTCTGGCGTGCCCGACGGCTTGGTGAAGTAACGCTACTGCTTCGGGGTGCTGGGGGTGGTGCTCGGCGAGGTGCTGGGCGCCGGAGTGGCGCTCGGCGTGCTGGTCGAGCTGCCGGACGAGGAAGACCCCATCCCGGTCGAGCTGCCCGAGCTGGTGCTGCCCGAACCGCTGGTGCTGCCCGAGGTGCTGCCGTACTGCTTGACGCAGTCCGCACGCTCGGTGCCGGTCTTGCCGATGCATTGGCTGGGAACGGCGGCGCTGTCGCTGCTCGAGCTGCCGCTGGCGCCGGCCGAGCCGGAGCCGCTGGAGCTCGACCCGGTGGTCGCGCTCGGCGTGCTCGTCGAGCCGCCGGTGGTGCTGCCCGAGGTCTGCGCCCACGACGCGCTCGCCAGGCCGAGCAATGCCGCGGCAACCGCAGCAGTAAGTGTTTTCGCCATCACGATGTGCTCTCCTTGAGGTTGAATGGAATGGACTGCGGCCTCAAGGCATGCAAGCCGGATGCCGGGTGGAGATTTTTTCTCGGCGGGTACGTAACCTGCAGACCTACAGCAGCCAGTCGATCGGCAGCAGCCCGAGGAAGCGGATCCAGGCCCGGCGCAGCGCGCCGACGCCGGGCTCGCTGTCGTGGCGCGCATTTCCTTCGACCCACTCCAGCGCGCCGCCGGGCGTGAGAACCACTTCGTACGCGGTTCGCCCCAGGTCCTCGTCCAGGGTGGCGGCGAAATG
>DASUZH010000368.1:0-2662 GCA_036376975.1 Burkholderiales bacterium
CGGTGCCGGCGATCCTCGGCGTCATGCTCGGCTCGCGCATCGGCGCCCGCCTGCTGGCGGTAACGCCCGCGGCGATGGTGCGGCGGGGGGTGGTGGCGGTGATGCTGCTGGCGGGCAGCAGGGCGCTGCTCAGGGGGCTCGGCCTGTGGGTCTAGAAGAAGAGAACGACGCCCGCATCCAGGACCTGTACGCGCGCTGGCTCGATTTCGGCACCCGCGCCGGGTTCGCCGCCAGCCTGGTCGCGTTCCTGCTCTATGTGTCCGGCGCGGTGCCGCCCTTCCTCGCGCTCGACGCTCTGCCGCAGTACTGGGGGCTGCCGGTGGGCGAGTTCCTGCGCCAGACCGGCGCGCCCTCCGGCTGGCGCTGGCTCGACCTGCTCGGCCGCGCCGAGTACCTCAACCTCGCCTGCATGGCGCTGCTCTGCCTGGTCACGCTGCTCTGCTACCTGCGCATCGTCCCCGCGCTGCTCGGCCTCGGCGAGCGGCTGCAGGCCGCGCTCGCCCTCGCCCAGGTGCTGGTGCTGGTCGCCGCCGCGTCGGGCCTTTTCGCGGGCAACTGACGCGCGTGCTAGACTTTTTTCGCCGCAAAGCCATCACATAACGAAGGGAGAAAACCATGGCTGCCTTCTTCTCGTCGCTCGGCCGCACCCTCATCGCGGGCGTCGCCCTCCTGATCGTGTTCATCATCCTCGCCGGGCTCGGCACCAAGAACTGGGTCAACCTCGGCGATTACGGCTGGTGGGCGTTCCTGTTCCGCTGGCTGCACGTCGCTTCCGGCGTGATGTGGATCGGCCTGCTTTGGTACTTCAACTTCGTGCAGACGCCGTCGATGCCGAAGATCCCCGACGAGCACAAGCCGGCGGTGAGCAAGGTGATCGCGCCGGCGGCGCTGTTCTGGTTCCGCTGGGGCGCCATGGCGACCCTGGTCACCGGCGCGATCCTGGCGTGGGTCAACGGCTACCTGGTGCAGGCGCTGTCGCTGCAGAAGGGCGTGCACGCCATCGGCCTCGGCATGTGGCTAGCCATCATCATGTGGTTCAACGTCTGGTTCATCATCTGGCCGAACCAGAAGAAGGCGCTCGGCATCGTCACCGTGAGCCCCGAGGAAAAGGCGGCGGCGGCGAAGAAGGCCGGCATGACCTCGCGCATCAACACCATGCTGTCGATCCCGATGCTCTACTGCATGGTGGCGCAGCAGAACGGCGGGCTCTAGCACGTAGTGCGTAGCCCCCGCGCAAGCGGGGGCCGATGGATCCCCGCTTACGCGGGGATGACGGCCATGCCGGCCGTCAGGCCGCCCGGCGCAGCGGGTCGGCCGCCAGGCGGTTGCGCGCGAGGCGCTCGTCCACCAGCGCGACGATGTCGTTCAGCGCCGCGTCGGCCTGCAGCCCGATCTGGCGCGCGATGCGCCGCACCAGCCGGTCCACGCGGTCGATGTGCAGCGCGCCGGCGAACAGCGCACGCGCCGCGGACGAGGGCTTGGCGAGGCCGTCGGCGGCCTGCGCATACTTCTCGAACGGAACCAGGTCGCCCGGCTGGGCGCCGAGCTTGTTGCACAGCCCCGCCACCCAGTCGTAGACCTCGCGCGAGCGCGCCACGTCGTCGTGCACCGCCTCGCGGATGGCGACCATGCCGTCGGCGCGGATGCAGCGGTAGTTGCCGGCGATCAGCATCGGCCACTTGGCGAGCGGCACGAACAGCGAGTCGTGCACCTTCAGCTTGACCGGGATCTCCAGCCCGCCGAGGCGCGCGTTCTCGATGTCGGCCTCGAGCTCGCGCAGCAGCTCGGTGTGCTCCTCGGACTCGAAGCGCGCGGCCTTGAAGTTGGTCGGCAGGCCGACGTGCAGCACGTTCTTCGCCTGGCCGGCGGGGCGGAAGGCCTGCGCGTCCGGGCTGGCGAGGGTGATGCGCGCCGGGTCGAAGCCCTCCCATACCGAGGCGTCGGCGTAGCAGCCCGCCAGCGCGGCAGCGTCGAGGCCCGGGATGCGCTTCAGGTAGGGCAGCGGCGGCATGTTCATGATCGCCAGGCACGGCTTGCGCGACTTGGCGATGCGCCGCATCAGCTCGCGCACGCCGTCGGCGCCG
Source organism: Burkholderiales bacterium (assembly GCA_036376975.1). Classification (GTDB taxonomy): domain Bacteria; phylum Pseudomonadota; class Gammaproteobacteria; order Burkholderiales; family SG8-39; genus SCGC-AG-212-J23. The sequence goes on from DASUZH010000368.1 coordinate 2,085, forward strand.
TACTGCGCCTCCTGCATGCCGAGGATGATCATGTCGTACTCGCCCGGGTCGGTGTGCTCCGGGCAGCGCGCGGAGACGTCGCCCGGCAGCAGGTTGGACGAGATCTCGATCGGCTCGCGGCCCTTGAGGGGGAAGCGCACCACGGTGCCGTCGCGGTTGATCAGGTCGGCGGTGGCGCGGGTGCAGACCAGCGACACGTTGTGGCCGGCCATGGCCAGCTTGGTGGCGAGCAGCGAGCCGTACGAGGCTCCCAGGATCAGAACGTTGCGCTTTCTCATCTGCATCCTCCGGCGAAGGTTGATTGCCTGTCCCTGAGAGTGCAGTATGCGTGCCGTAAATCCGTAAATTTGACTGCGGAAATTTCACAGTGTTAATTTCACACCGGGGTTTCCAAACGGACCATCCGACCGGACCATGAGCGCGCATACCCGCAAGAGCCACTTCCTCGGCAGCAAGCTGCGCGCGCTGCGCAAGCGCAACGGGCTGACCCTCGAGGAGCTGTCGGCGCGCTGCATCCAGCTCGACGCGCGCTCGGCGCCCTCGGTGTCGTATCTCTCCATGATCGAGAGCGGCAAGCG
>DASUZH010000369.1:0-4696 GCA_036376975.1 Burkholderiales bacterium
CTCGGTGCAGCTCGGCTGGCTGCCCTCCTTCGGCCGCGGCGACGTGGTGCAGATCGGCTGGTGGACCACCGGCTTTCTCACCGCGTCGGGCCTCAAGGCGCTGATCCTGCCGTCGATCACCCTCGGCCTGTTCCAGATGACGCTGATCCAGCGCCTGGTGCGCTCGGAGATGCTTGAAGTGCTGCGCACCGACTACATCCGCTTCGCCCGCGCGCGAGGCCTCACCGACCGCGCGGTGCACTTCGGCCACGCGCTGAAGAACACCCTGGTGCCGGTGATCACCATCACCGGGCTGCAGCTCGGCGCGATCATCGCCTTCGCCATCATCACCGAGACGGTGTTCCAGTGGCCCGGCATGGGGCTGTTGTTCATCCAGGCGGTGAGCTTCGCCGACGTGCCGGTGATGGCGGCCTACCTGTGCCTGATCGCGCTGTTTTTCGTGGTGATCAACCTGGCGGTCGACTTGCTTTACTATGCGGTCGACCCCCGGCTTCGCATCCACACCACATGACCAGCCCCGTCGAGAGGATTCGCGCCTACCACGCCGAGCTGCGCGAGGTGCGCCGCGACATCCACGCCAACCCCGAGCTCGCGTTCCAGGAAAGCCGCACCGCCGCGCTGGTCGCCGAGTCGCTGAAGAAGTGGGGCATCGAGACGCACACCGGCATCGCCAGGACCGGCGTGGTCGGCGTGATCAAGGGCAAGGCGAACGGCGGCAAGAGCGTCGGCCTGCGCGCCGACATGGATTGCCTGCCGATGAACGAGTTGAATGATTTTTCTCATAGATCAAAAACCGCGGGCCGCATGCACGCCTGCGGCCACGACGGCCACACCACCATGCTGCTCGGCGCGGCGCGCTACCTCGCCGAGACGCGCAACTTCGCCGGCACCGCCTACCTCATCTTCCAGCCGGCCGAGGAAGGCGGCGGCGGCGGGCAGGTGATGGTCAAGGAAGGCCTGTTCCGCAAGTTCCCCGCCGACCAGATCTACGCGCTGCACAACTATCCCGGCCTGCCGCCCGGCAAGATCGCGGTGCGCCCCGGGCCGATGATGGCGGCCACCGACGAGCTGAAGATCAGCATCCGCGGCACCGGCGGCCATGGCGCCTTCCCGCACCTCGCGGTCGATCCGGTCGTCGCCGCGGCGCACGTCATCACCGCGCTGCAGACCATCGCCAGCCGCAACGTCGGGCCGGTCGACGCGGTGGTGGTGAGCGTCTGCTCGATGGCGACCAGCCAGATCGGCGCGTTCAACGTGATCCCCGACGCGGTGCACCTGGTCGGCACCGTGCGCAGCTTCCGCCCCGAGACACGCGATCTGGCGGAACAGAAAGTAAAACTCATCGTTTCAAAAACGGCGGAAGCGCTCGGCGCCCGGGCCGAGATCGAGTACGTGCGCGGCTACCCCGCCACCGTCAACAGCGCGCGCGAGGCGGAGTTCGCGCAGCGCGTCGGCGGGCGCGTGTTCGGCGAGGGCAACGTGATCACCGACTACGACCCGGTGATGGGCGGCGAGGATTTCTCCTACATGCTGCTCGAGCGCCCCGGCGCCTACGTGTTCCTCGGCCAGGGCGGCGGCCCGCACAACTGCTTCCTGCACAATCCGAACTACGACTTCAACGACGAGGTGATCCCGCTCGGCGCCGGCTACCTGGCGGCGCTGGTCGAGGACGCCTTGCCGCTCAAATAAGGAGGAGGAGACCGTGAGAAAGCTTCTGTTCGCAGTACTCGCGCTGTGCAGCCTGGCGGCGAACGCCGTCAACCTGAGGTGGGCGGCGCAGAACGACATCCTGACGCTCGACCCGCACTCGCAGAACCACGCCACCACGCACTCGATCCTGCAGTACACGTACGAGGGGCTGACCCGCTACACCAAGGACTACAAGATCGAGCCGGCGCTCGCCACCAGCTGGAAGCAGCTGTCCGACACCGTGTGGCGCTTCGAGCTGCGCAAGGGCGTCAAGTTCCACGACGGCTCGCCCTTCACCGCCGACGACGTGGTGTTCTCCTTCGGCCGCATCAAGCAGCCGCAGGGCACCAACCAGGTCTACGTCACCGGGGTGAACGAGGTGAAGAAGATCGACGACTACACCGTCGAGTTCGTCCTCGCCGGGCCGACGCCGATCCTGCTGCGCAACATCGTCGACTTCCGCATCATGAGCCGCGGCTGGGCGGAGAAGAACCGCTCGCAGAACGTGCAGGACTACGCGAAGAAGGAAGAGATCTTCGCCTCGCGCAACACCAACGGCACCGGGCCCTACATCATCAAGTCCTGGGAGCCCGACAAGCAGATCGTGCTCACCGTGAACAAGGGCTGGTGGGGCAAGCTCGACGGCAACGTCACCGACGTGGTGTACACGCCGATCAAGTCCGACCAGACGCGCATGTCGGCGCTGCTGTCGGGCGACGTCGACCTGGTGACCGACGTGCCGACGCAGGACGTCGACCGCCTGCGCAAGGACGGCAAGCTGAAGGTGCTCGACGGCCACGAGGTGCGCACCATCTTCATCGGCATGGACCAGAACCGCGACGAGCTGCAGTACTCGAACGTCAAGGGCAAGAACCCGTTCAAGGACGTGCGCGTGCGCAAGGCGATGAACATGGCGGTGGACCGCGAGGCGATCCGCCGCGTCACCATGCGCGGCCTGTCGATCCCGGCCGGCATCATGATCGCGCCCGGCGTGCACGGCTACTCGAAGCAGATCGACATCGTGCAGAAGTACGACCCGGCCGGCGCGAAGAAGCTGCTCGCCGAGGCGGGCTACCCGGACGGCTTCGAGTTCACGCTCGACTGCCCCAACAACCGCTACGTCAACGACGAGAAGATCTGCCAGGCGCTGGTGGCGATGTGGGCGAAGGCCGGCATCCGCGCGCGGCTGAACTCGATGCCGTTCGCCAATTTCATCCCGAAGATCCTCAAGTTCGACACCAGCGCCTACATGCTGGGCTGGGGCGTGGCGACCTTCGACGGCCTGTACACGCTGCAGTCGCTGGTGCGCACCAAGACCACCGGCGCCGACGGCAGCTTCAACCTCGGCCGCATCAGCAACCCGAAGCTCGACAACACGATCGACGCCATCAAGATCGCGACCGACCCGAAGGCGCGCGACGCGCTGCTCAAGGAAGGCCTGGAGACCACGCGCGACGAGGCGTACTACGTGCCGCTGCACCACCAGATGCGGCCGTGGGTGATGAAGAAGGGCGTCAGCATCTCGTACAGCCCCGACGACCGTCCGCAGGCGCGCTTCGCCACGGTCAAGTAGCAGCGCGATGCTGCTGCGGCGGCTCTGGGATCATGACCTCGCCTGGAGCTTCCGCAGGTCGCCGGTCACCGTCGTCGCGGCGCTGCTGACGCTGGTCTGCGTCGGCGGCGCGGCGCTCGCGCCGTGGCTGGCGCCGCAGGACCCGTTCAACATGGCGGGGCTCGACCTCAACAACGCGTTCCTGCCGCCGGCGTGGAGCGAGAGCGGGCGCGCCGCCTTCTTCCTCGGCACCGACAACCAGGGGCGCGACATCCTGTCGACCATCATGCACGGCGCGCGCGTCTCGCTGGTGGTGGGCCTCGCCTCCGTGCTGCTGGCCATGTTCCTGGGGGTTTCCCTGGGATTGATCTCCGGCTACTTCGGCGGACGGATCGACGCCTTCATCATGCGCGTCGCCGACATCCAGCTGTCCTTTCCCGCCATCCTGATCGCGCTGCTGATCGACGGCGTGACGCGCATCGCGCTGTCGGCGGAAGCGCACGACGCCACCGCCATCGCCGTGCTGGTGGTCTCGATCGGGCTGTCGAAGTGGGTCGACTACGCGCGCACGGTGCGCGGCTCCACGCTGGTCGAGAAGAACCGCGAGTACGTGCAGGCCGCGCGCGTCATCGGGCGGCGGCCGCTCGCCATCCTGCTCTCGCACGTGCTGCCGAACGTGATGGGGCCGGTGCTGGTGATCGCCACCATCAACATCGGCATCGCCATCATCACCGAGGCCACGCTGTCCTTTCTCGGCGTCGGCGTGCCGGCCACCACGCCTTCGCTCGGCACGCTGATCCGCGTCGGCAACGAGTTCCTCTACTCCGGCGAGTGGTGGATCACGGTGTTTCCGGGCGCGGCGCTGGTGGTCCTGGTGCTGTCGGTCAACCTGCTCGGCGACTGGCTGCGCGACGCGCTCAATCCCAAGCTGCGATGATTCTCGAGGTGCGCGACCTGAGGGTCGAGTTCCCCACCCGGCGCGGCACCCTCACCGCGGTCGACGGCGTGTCGTTCGGCATCGCGCCTGGCGAGGTGCTCGGCGTGGTGGGCGAGTCCGGCGCCGGCAAGTCGCTCACCGGCCTGGCGGTGATCGGCCTGCTCGAGCCGCCCGGGCGCATCGCCGCCGGCGAGGTCAGGCTCGAGGGCCGGCGCATCGACAAGCTGCCGCAGGAAGAGATGCGTCGCCTGCGCGGCCGCCGCATCGGCATGGTGTTCCAGGATCCGCTCACCTCGCTCAATCCGCTGTACACCGTCGGCCGGCAGATAGAGGAGACGATCCTCACCCACCTGCCGGTCGGCCGCGAGGAGGCGCGGCGCCGCGCGCTCGCGCTGCTCGGCGAGGTCGGCATCCCGGCGCCGCAGAGCCGCTTCCACCACTACCCGCACCAGTTCTCCGGCGGCATGCGCCAGCGCGTGGTGATCGCGCTCGCGCTCGCCGCCGAGCCGGCGCTGGTG
>DASUZH010000370.1:0-3910 GCA_036376975.1 Burkholderiales bacterium
CTGCGTGCCGCCGCCCGTGCCGCAGGCCGGCGCCGGCGCGCCGCTCGAGCAGCGGCCGCGCCTGATCCTGTACCTCGGCCGGCTCGAGCCGCGCCGCGGCGTGTTCGAGCTGGTCGACGCCGCCGCCGCCCTGCGGCTCGAGGTGCCGGGCCTGCGCCTGATCTTCGCCGGCGAGGGCGAGCGCGCCGCGCTGGCCGAGCACGCGCAGCGCCGCGGCCTCGCCGACGCGGTGAAGTTCACCGGCTGGGTCGGCCCGTCCGGCAAGCGCGCGCTGCTGGAGAGCGCGGCGGTGCTCGCCGCGCCGTCCTACGAGGACGGGCTGCCGCTGGCGGTGCTGGAGGCGATGGCGGCGGGCGTGCCGGTCGTCGCCTGCGCGAGCGCCGGCGTGCTGGAGGCGGTGAGCGACGGCGTCACCGGGCTGCTGACCGCGCCCGGCGACGTCGCCACGCTCGAGCGGCGCCTGCGCCGGCTGCTGGTCGAGCCCGCCGCCGCGGCGCGCATCGGCGCCGCGGCGCGCGAAAGCGCGCGCGTGCGCTACTCGCCCGAGCGCTCGATCGCGGCGCTCGAGGCGGTCTACGCCGAAGTCGGTCTGACCAGGGAAGGAGCGCATGGGAGCGATCGCAGGCTGGATCGCAGCGTCGCGCCGAGCGCCTGACCCTCAGCCGCTGACGGCCATGCTGCAGGCCCTCGCGCACCGCGCCGGGGCGCGGGAAGCGCGCGCGCTGGTCGAGAGCCGGCGGAACTACGCGCTGGTGCTCGCGAATACCGCGCACGACGCGCGCGCCGGGCTGTCGCTCGCCTTCGACGGCTCGATCGACAACCGCGACGAGCTGCGCCGCGTGCTGCAGCTGCGGGCGCTTGCGTTCGAGAACGACGACGAGCTGGTGCTGCGCGCCTACCAGCTGTGGGACAAGGAGTTCGTCACGCGCCTGCGCGGGCGCTTCGCGCTCGCGCTGTGGGACGCGCGCAAGGAGCGCCTGCTGCTCGCGCGCGACCGCTTCGGCGAGAAGCCGCTCTACCTGACCGAGAAGGACGGCGTGCTGCACTTCGCCTCGGAGGTGAAGGCGCTGCGCGCCAGCCTGCCGCTGGCGGTCGACCTCGACGCGGTGCGCGATTGCCTGGTGCACAGCTACGTGCCCGGGCCGCGCACCATGTTCGCCGGCGTGCGCAAGCTCGCGCCCGCCACGCTCGCCCTCTGGCAGTTCGGCAAGCTGCGCGAGACGCGCTACTGGAGGCTGCCCGACGCCACCCGCACGCCCGGCAGCGCGGACCGCTACGCCACCGCCGGCTTCATCGAGCGCCTCGACGAGGCCGTGGCGCTGCAGGCGCGCGAGGGCTGCGGCGTGTTCCTCTCCGGCGGGCTCGACTCGGCGGTGCTGCTCGCGCTCGCCTGCCGGCGGCAGGCGAAGGTCGCCACCTTCTCGCTCGGCTGCGAAGGCGACCGCAGGAGCGAGCTGCCGCTCGCCGCGCAGGTGGCGAAGCACCTCGGCACCGAGCACCATGAGCTGTCCGCGCAGCCGAAAGACCTGGTCGAGGCCCTGCCGCGACTGGTCGCGCTGCGCGACGCGCCGCTCGCGTTGCCTTCCGACCTGGCTTTCCACGCTCTTGCACGCGAAGCGTCGCGCTCCTGCAAGGCGATTCTCGCCGGTGACGGCGGCGACGAGATCCTGGGCGGCTATCGCCGCTATGTAGCGGCGAAGTTCTGGCCCCCTGCGGCCCTGCGGTCCCATGAAGAGGGACTGGTCTTTTTGTCCGACGATTTCCCCCGGGAGAAGAAGAATCCCATCAAGCGACCGGAGGGCAGCACCGACCTTCGGCGCATGCTGCACACCGATCAATCCGGCTGGCTGCCCGACAACCTGCTCGAGCGCGGCGAGCGCATCGCCGCGGCGAGCGGCCTGGAGCTGCGCCTGCCGTTCCTCGACCACCGGCTGGCGGAATACCTGTCGGCGCTGCCCGACGAGGAGCGCGTGCGCGGGTTGTCGACGAAGCGGATCCTGCGCCGCGCGGCGGACGAGCTGCTGCCGGGCATGCCGGCGCGGCGCAAGCTCGGCTGGCCGGCGCGGCTGAAGGAGTGGCTGCGCGGCGAATTGCGCGAGCCGCTCGCCGACCATTTGAAAGGAGCGAACGCCATCACGCGGCGCTATTACCGCGGCGAAACGCTCGACCGCGCGATAGACGAGCACCTCAAAGGCAGGAAAGATCACGGCACGCTGCTGTGGACGCTTCTGAATCTGGAAATCTGGCACCGGATCTACGCGCGGGCCTGAGCGAGCGGCTGCGCGGCGGCTGGCTGCGCCTGCGCCGCACGCCGCCGGCCGAGCTCGCGCACCGCGCGCTGCGCGGCCTGCAGGCGCGCGCCGAGCGCGGCGCGTGGTTCGGCAGGGACGAAGTGCCGCAGCCCCAGCTCGACACGGCGGCCGCGGGTTCCCAATTTGCGCCCTGGCTGCACCCGCGCGAGCGCGCCGACGCGCCGGCCTGCGTCGCCGCGGCGGAGCGCATCGCCGAGGGCTGGCTCGACGTGCTCGCGCTGCGCGACGTCGACCTCGGCACGCCGCCGCGCTGGAACCGCGATCCGAAGACCGGCATCGAGGCGCCGCTCGAGTTCGGCAAGCTGCTCGACTGCCGCGACCGCGACCGGGTCGGCGACATCCGCTACCTGTGGGAGCCCAACCGCCACCGCCACCTGGTGACGCTGGCGCGCGCCTGGAGCCTCACCGGGCACAAGGCCTACTACGAGACCGCCCGCGACCACCTCGAGAGCTGGCTGCTCGCCTGCCCGTACCGCTACGGGCCGAACTGGGCCAGCGCCGCCGAGGTGGCGCGTCGCCTCACCAACTGGACCGCGGCATGGCAGCTGTTCGGCGGCGCGCAGTCGCGGCTGTGGAGCGACGCGGCGGCGCGGGAGTTCCGCGCGCGCTGGCTGCGCTCGGCCTACCAGCACGCCGAGTTCGTGCGCGGCTGGCTGTCGCTGCACTCGGCCGCCAACCACCAGCTGATCACCCAGGCCGCGGCGCTGTTCCTCGCCGGGCTGGCGTTTCCCTACTGGACGCGCGCGCACCGCTGGCTCGCCGCCGGCAAGGCGCTGCTCGAGCGCGAGGCGCTGGCGCAGGTCGCGCCCGACGGCGTCGACCGCGAGCAGGCGCTCGGCGCGCAGCGCCGCAAGCTCGACACGCTGCTGCTGTGCCTGCTCGCCGGCCGCGCCAACCGGCAGGCTTTCTCGCCGGCGTACGAGGCGCGCGTCGAGGCGATGCTCGACTTCCTCGCCTCGCTCGCCGACGCCGGCGGCAACCTGCCCCTGCTCGGCGACAGCGACGCGGACGACGCCGATCCCGCCGCCTGCCGCTCGCTGCTGGCGCTGGGGGCGGTGCTGTTCGGGCGCGGCGACTTCAAGCACAAGGCGGGCGAGCTGGACGACCGCGCGCGCTGGCTGCTCGGCGCGGGCGCCGCGGCGCGCTACGCCGCGCTCGACGGCTCGAACAGCGACCTGCCGCCGCGGCAGGCGTTTCCCGAGGGCGGCTACTTCGTGCTCGGCTGCGAGCTCGGCGGCGCCGGCGAGCTGCGCGCGGTGGTCGACGCCGGCCCGCTCGGCTACCGCGCCGCGGCGCACGCGCACGCCGACGCGCTCTCGTTCACGCTCTCGGCCGGCGGCCGCGCGCTGCTGGTCGACCCGGGCGCCTGCAGCGCCTACGCGCACCCGGTGTGGCGCGACTACTTCCGCGGCACCGCCGCGCACAACACGGTGCGCGTGGACGGCGCCGACCAGTCGCAGGCCGACCGGGCCTCGGCCTGGCTGCACAAGGCGCGCTCGGCGTGCAGCCTGTGGCTGTCGACCGCGTCGAAGGACAGCTTCGAGGGCTGGCACGACGGCTACATGCGGCTGCCCGACCCGGTGAAGCACCGGCGCCTG
>DASUZH010000371.1:0-3069 GCA_036376975.1 Burkholderiales bacterium
GTCTGGTCGATGATCAGCGTGCCGCCCGACTTCAGCTCGACGCGCCGCGACAGCGCGCGCTCGATCTCGGTCTCGACGTTGTAGAGGTCGAACAGCGGCCGCTCGCCGGTGTAGTGCTCGAGCCGGCCGCGCAGCTTCGGCATGTAGGCCTCGGCGAAGGCGGCGAGCTTCTGGAAGTTCTCGCGCGAGTCGACCACCACGCGCGCGGTGTCGGCGCCGACCATGTCGCGCAGCACGCGCTCCGACAGCGACAGATCCTGGTACAGCAGCTGCGGCTTGGCCGCGCCCGAGCAGCCGCCCGAGCGCTCCCTGATCACCCGCCACAGGCTGCGCAGGTACTCGATGTCGCCGCGCAGCTCTTCCTCCGCCGCGCTTTCGGCTAGCGTGCGCACGATGAAGCCGCCCTTCTCGTCGGCGGGCAGCAGCTCGCGCAGCCGCTCGCGCAGCGCCTGCCGGCCGCCCTCGTCGCCGATCTTCTGCGAGATGCCGATGTGCGGATCGTGCGGCAGGTACACCAGCAGGCGGCCGGCGATGGATACCTGGGTCGAGAGGCGCGCGCCTTTCGTCCCGATGGGATCCTTGAGGACCTGAACCAGGATCGGTTGACCTTCGGCAAGGACCTTCTCGATGGGTTTCGCCGCTTCGCGCTGCTCCCAGATGTCGGCGACGTGCAGGAAGGCGGCGCGCGGCAGGCCGACCTCGACGAACGCCGACTGCATCCCGGGCAGCACGCGGGCCACCTTGCCCATGTAGATGTTGCCCACCAGGCCGCGGCTCGCCGAGCGCTCGACCAGCAGCTCCTGCACCACGCCGGAGCCGGCGATCGCCACGCGCGTCTCCTGCGGCGTGACGTTGATCAGGATCTCTTCGCTCATCTATCTGCGCGCGGGCAGGCGCTCGAGCAGCTGGCTGGTCTCGTAGAGCGGCAGCCCCATCACGCCGGAGTAGCTGCCGCGCAGCTCGACGGCGAAGCGCGCGGCGCGCCCCTGGATGGCGTAGGCGCCGGCCTTGTCGTCGGACTCGCCGGTGGCGACGTACTGGCGGATCTCCTCGTCGGACAGCTTCCTGAACTCCACCTCCGAGACCGACAGGGCGCTCTCCAGCCAGTCGCCCTGTTGCAGCGCCACCGCGGTGAGCACTTCGTGGCGCTTGCCGGACAGCTCGGCGAGCATCTGCGCCGCCTCGTCGCGGTTGGCCGGCTTGCCGAGGATGCGCTCGCCGAGCGCCACCGTGGTGTCGGCGGCGAGCACCGCCGCGTGCGGCAGGTTGCGCTGGAGCATGCGCCGCCAGCCCGCGTCGGCCTTGGCGCGCGCCACGCGCTCGACGTAGGCCGCAGGCGCCTCGCCCGCCAGCGGATCCTCGTTCACCTCTTCCTTCGATTCGGGGCGCGAGCGGAACAGCAGCAGCGTGTAGCGCACGCCGATCTGCGCCAGCAGCTCGCGGCGCCGCGGGCTGCGGGAGGCGAGATAGATACCGCGCTCGATCGGGCCGGCCATGCCCGAGTGTAGCCTAGGCCCTGTGGTACGGATGCCCGGTGAGGAACGTCGCCGCGCGGTAGATCTGCTCGAGCAGCACCACCTGGGCGAGCGCGTGCGGCAGGGTGAGCGACGACAGCCGCAGCAGCATGAACGCGCCCGCCTTCACCTCGGGCGCGAGGCCGTCGGCGCCGCCGATGACGAACGCGGTCTCGCTTTTCAGCAGCTCGGCGAACTGCACGGTGGTGAGGTCCTTGCCCCTTTCGTCGAGCGCGACGATGCGCGCCTTCCGCGGGATCTTGTCCAGCCGCGCAACCTGGTAGCCCTTCGGCATGCGCTTGGCGTACTCGGCGCAGGCCTGCTCGGCCCAGGCCGGCAGCCTAGCGTCGAGCGCGACGACGTGGAGCCTTGCCACGCGCGGGCTTCTTCTTTGGGGGAGCTTTCTTCTTCAGGGTCACGGTCTTGCCGCCCCAGACTTCCTCCAGGTTGTAGAAGCCGCGCACCGTCGGATGCATGATGTGCACCACCACGTCGCCGAGGTCGACCAGCACCCACTCGCCGCCCTTCGCCCCCTCGACGCCGTAGACCCGGCCGCCGGCCTGCTCGATCTTCTCCTGCACGCGGTCGGCGAGCGCCTTGACCTGCGTGTTCGAGGTGCCGCTGGCGATGATCACGCGCTCGAACATGGTCGGCATCTTCGCCGTGTTGAACACCACGATGTCGAAGCCCTTCACGTCCTCGAGCGCCTCGACCACGGTGCTCTGCTTTTTCCTTAGATCCATCAGCGGTAGAGGCCGTGCTGCGCGATGTAGGCGGCGACTGCCGGCGGCACCAGGCCGGCGAGCGCTTCGCCGCGCGCTGCGCGCGCACGGATCTCGCTTGCGGAGATGGGCAACGGTTGCATCGTCACGGTTTCAGCGTCCGTGCCGGCGGTCTTGAAGCCGGGCCGTGCGAAGACCGCGATGCGTGCCAGCTTCTTCACTTCGTCCGGGCGGTGCCAGGTCGGCAGTGCGGCGTACTGGTCGCCGCCGAGCAGCAGGTAGAAGGAATCGCCCGGGCCAGTCTCGGCGCGCAGGCTCCTGAGAGTGTCGACGGTGTAGCCGGTGGCATCCGGGGCGAGCTCGCGCAGGTCGACGCGGTAGCGCGGTTCGCCGGCCAAGGCGAGCTTCAGCATCGAAAGCCGGTGCTCGGGCGCCGCCACCGGCGCGTTGCGGTAGCCGGGAGCACCGGTCGGAATCCACAGGATATGGTCGAGCGGCAGCTCGCGCAGCGCGGTGCCGGCGATCGCCAGGTGCGCGTTGTGAACCGGATCGAAGGTGCCGCCGAGTATGCCAACTTTCAGGTGCGGACCTCGCCGTGGCCGAGGACGACGTACTTCTGCGTCGTCAGGCCTTCCAGCCCGACCGGGCCGCGCGCGTGCAGCTTGTCGGTCGAGATGCCGATCTCGGCGCCGAGGCCGTACTCGTAGCCGTCGGCGAAGCGCGTCGAGGCGTTCCACATCACCGAGCTCGAGTCGACCTCGCGCAGGAAGCGCTCGGCGCGCGCGCGGTCGCCGGCGACGATGGCGTCGGTGTGCTGCGAGCCGTACTTGGCG
>DASUZH010000372.1:0-5849 GCA_036376975.1 Burkholderiales bacterium
CCAGTGCGACCAGGTGGCGGCGAGCGACGTGCGCAGCACCGGCCACGTGGTGTGCGCGCCGTCGTTCGGCAGGCCCACATAGATGTCGCGGAACACGTCGACGTCGCCGAGGCGCTGCTCGCCGGCCACCGTCACGTGCCACTCGCTGAGCGGCGCCTCGAAGGCGAGCTCGAGCTTCACCGGGATCGCCTCGCGCCCCGCGGCGTAGTGCGCCGAGATCCACGCCGGCGTGCGCTTGCCGGTGGTGCTGGGGTGCACGGTGGCGCGCCGGAGGACGAGCGGCGCGGGGGCGAGCGCTCGCAGCAGGTAGAGCAGGTGCGGGCTCTCGTCGTAGAACAGGCCGAGCGGCAGCTCGTCGTACCACGCCGGCAGGCGGCGGCGCGGGTTGCCGAGCTGGCGGGCGTGGATGAAGCGCAATCCGCCGAAGCGTCCGGCCGCGATCTCGGCCGCCAGGCGCTGCGTGGAGCGGGCGAACTGGAAGTTGTGCACCACCGCCAGCACGCGCCGCTGCCTGCGCGCCAGCGCGACCAGCGCCTCGCCTTCCGCCGGCGTCATGACGAAGGGCTTTTCGGTCAGCACGTGCTTGCCGAGCTCGAGCGCCTCGCCGATCAGCGCGGCATGCGCGGCGGGCGCGGCGCCGACCACCACCGCGTCGACCTCGCCCAGCCAGGGCACGCCCGCCAGGCCTTCGCCGGCGTGGTGGCGGCGCACGCCGAGGCGCTGCGCGGTCGCGGCGGCGTGGCCGGCGCGCCGGTCGATCAGGCCGACGACGTCGAAAGCAGGGTCGCGCCGCATGACGGGCAGGTGGCGGTGCAGGCTCACCCAGCCCAGGCCGACCGCCGCGACGCGCAGGGAAGTGTTTTCGCTTATGGCCTTACTGTACTACGCGAGCGGAGGACGAGCGAAAGGACGTAGTAGCCGACCGCCACCAGCAGCAGGTAGTTGAAGCCGAGCACCAGCGAGAGCTGCTCGCTGAGGCCGCCGAGCACGATGCCGGCGACGTTGGAGCCGAAGTCGGCGTCGGGCGCCCGGCTGTCGCGGAACGCGGTGGCGAAGATCACGCCGGCGAAGAACACCGGGATGAACACCACCAGGCAGGAGGCGGCGACGCGCGCCGCCGGCGGCAGCGACAGGAACGTGCTCATCGGCACCAGCGCGTTCACCAGCAGCGCTACCACCAGCAGCGCGTACCAGCGCCGCGAGGTTTGCGGCCTGAAGCGCAGCACATAGAGGTTGGCGCACAGGATCATCACCAGGATGGCGAAGAACACGATCGAGTTGACGATCCAGGTCGAGCCGAACAGCAGCGCCATGTGCACCACGCCCTTGGTCTCGAGCAGCATGAAGCCGGCGCCGAGGAAGAACATCTGCGGGTTGAGGCGCAGCCGCCGCTGCGGGGCGAAGCCGAACAGGATCAGCGCCGAGAGCAGCCCCATCACCAGCATGCCCTGGCCGATCGGCGCCCAGGGAATCTCGCGCTCGCGCAGGTAGAGCTGCGGCCAGTCGTCGCTCGGCAGCGGGCCGATGCCCTGCAGGCCGACCTGCGCCGCCGGCACGCGCACCCAGTTCTCGCCGGGCGGCGCGGTGGCGCGCAGCGCGTTGACCGTGCGGTGCGCCGCCGGCGCCGGGTTGGCCCACAGCACCTCGCCCTTGGCGAAGCGCGCGCGGATCGCCTCGACGCGCTTCGAGTCGCCGGCCAGCAGGAAGGTGACCTGGCCCGCGGTGCTGTCGCCGGGGTCGATGCGCTCGCGCGGCGGGATCGACAGCACCAGCGGCTGCGAGCCGAATACCTCCCCGGCGGTCTGCGCGAGGCGGCCGACCACCCAGCCCTGCCGGTAGAAGTTGTACATCACGAACACGCCGTCGGGCTTGAGGACCCGCTTCACGTCCTCGAACGCCTCGCGGGTGAAGAGGAAGTTCTCCAGCCGCAGGCTGGAGTAGCCCGAATGCAGCACCAGCGAGTCGACCAGCGCGTAGACCACCAGGTCGTACTTGCGCTCGGCGCGGCGCACGAAGGCGCGGCCGTCGTCGATCTGCGCCGTGACGCGCGGGTCGGAGTAGGGCCGCTCCGGGTGGTGGTGGCGGCCGATCTCGCGGATCACCGGGTCGATCTCGACCGCGTCGATCCGCTTCGCGCCCGACTGCAGCGCCGCGGAGACGTCGTTGCCGCTGCCGGCGCCGATGATCAGCACGTCCTCCAGCGGCGCGCCGCCTGCGTCGCGGTTGAGCAGGTAGGGCATCAGGTAGGGCGTGCCGGTGCGGCCGACGGTCTGCATGTACTGGTGGCCGATGTCGTTGGTGGCGATGGCATGCCGCGCCACGTCGTGGGACACCTTGTAGTACGGCGACCAGGCCGGGCGGCCCGAGGAAAGCAGCGCGTGCGAGGCGATCGCCACCAGCGCCAGCGTGGCGGCCGCCGCCGCGATCTGCACCGGCCGGCGCCAGCCGGCGAAGTACAGCGCGAGCGCCAGCGCCGGCGCGAACCAGGCGACCGGCGACAGCTCGAGCCAGCTCATCAGCGCGAACAGCGCGATGCCGGTCAGGCTGCCGAGCACGTCGACCGAGTAGGCGGCGACCCGGTCGGGGATGGCGTTGAACGCGCGGCCCATCACCTGCCCCAGGCCGACGAAGGTCAGCGCGATCAGCGCGAAGAAGGCGCCGCCGATCGCCCAGATCGGGATCAGCCAGCGGCTCGGATCGCGCCGGCTCTCGGTGCCGAAGTAGATCAGCTGCTGCGCTTCCTGCCCGACGGTGACCGAGATGCGGTCGAACCAGCTCCAGTAGGCGAGGTGGGTGGCGACCGCCGCCGCGGTGGAGAGCAGCGCGAGCGGCAGGACGCTGCGCGCCAGGTTCTGCTGCCGCGAGGCGGTCAGCAGCCCGACGCTCATGCCGAGGAACGAGGCGAGCAGCACGATGTTGGTGAAGAAGGCGAGGAACACCACCGTCGCGGCGAAGAAGCGGATCGCCGCCAGCTCGAGGAACAGGATCAGGAAGCTGATCAGGAACAGCTCGACGAGCGGGCGGCGCGGCATCCGCCCGGATACTACTCGAAGCGCAGCGCCTCGACCGGGTTGAGCCGCGCCGCCTTGCGCGCCGGGTAGAAGCCGAAGAACACGCCGATCGCGAAGGCGAAGGCGACGGCCAGCGCCACCGCCTCGGGCGACAGCGCCACCCGCCAGCCGGCCAGCTGCGCGATCGCCACCGCCGCGCCGACGCCGAGCGCCACGCCGATCAGGCCGCCGATCAGCGACAGCGTCACCGCCTCGACCAGGAACTGGCCGAGGATGTCGCGCGTGCGCGCGCCGACCGCCATGCGCAGGCCGATCTCGCGCGTGCGCTCGGTGACCGACACCAGCATGATGTTCATGATGCCGATGCCGCCCACCAGCAGAGAGACCGAGGCGACCGCGGCGAGCAGCAGGGCGAGCACGCGGCTGGAGGCCTCCTGCGCCGACATCACCTCCTGCAGGTTGCGCAGCGAGAAATCGTCGTCGGCGCCGGCCTGCAGGCGGTGGCGCTGGCGCAGCAGCTCGCGCACCTGCTCCTCCACCGGCTTGGTGTCCAGCCCGTCGGCCACTTTCACCCACAGCGTGCCGACCGAGCGCTGCTTGGCGGCGTTGGCCGAGCCGATGACGCGCGTGCGCGCGGTGCTGAGCGGCATCAGGATCAGGTCGTCCTGGTCGGTGCCCATCAGGCTCTGCCCCTTGGTGTCGAGCACGCCGATGATGGTGAACGGCACGCGCTTGATGCGGATCACCTGGTCGACCGGGTCGGCGGTGCCGAACAGCTGGCGCGCCACGGTGGCGCCGATCAGGCACACCTTGGCGGCGCCGGCCATCTCGGCCGGCTCGAAGTTGCGCCCCGAGGCGAGCGGCCACTGGCGCACGTGCAGGTATTCGGGGGTGGTGCCGAAGACCTGCGTCGACCAGTTGGTGTTGCCGTAGATCACCTGCGCGCTGCCGCGCAGCGCCGGCGCGGCGACCGCCTCCGGGATCTCGCGGTTGATGGCCAGCACGTCCTCCTCGGTGAGCGAGGAGCCCGAGCCGAAGCCCATGCGCACCCCGCCGGAGGTGGTCGAGCCGGGCATCACCAGCAGCAGATTCGAGCCGAGGGCGCGGATCTGCTCCTCGACGCGCTGCTGCGCGCCGGCGCCGACCGCCACCATCACGATCACCGCGCCGACGCCGATCACGATGCCGAGCATGGTGAGCGCGCTGCGCAGCTTGTTGACCGCCAGCGAGCGCAGCGCCACGCGCAGCAGTTGCAGGCCGTTCACGCCGCGCTCAGCTCGGCCGCCGCGTCGATCTGGCGGTTGGCCTCGTCCGACACCAGGCGCCCGTCGCGGAAGCGCAGGATGCGGCGCGCGAAGCGCGCCACGTCGGCCTCGTGCGTCACCACCACCACCGTCATGCCCTGCCAGTTGAGCTCCTGGAACAGCGCCATGATCTCCAGGCTGGTGTGCGAGTCGAGCGCGCCGGTCGGCTCGTCGGCGAGGATCAGCAGCGGCCGCGTCACCAGCGCGCGCGCGATCGCCACGCGCTGCTGCTGGCCGCCGGAGAGCTGCGACGGATGGTGGTGCGCGCGCTCGGCGAGGCCGACCTTGGCAAGCATTTCGAGTGATCGGGTTTGTCGTTCAGAACTGGAAACGCCTTGATACACCAGAGGCAACCCCACGTTCTCCACCGCGGGGGTGCGCGCGAGCAGGTTGAAGTGCTGGAACACGAAGCCGATCTGGCGGTTGCGCACGGCGGCGAGCTGGTCGCCCGCCAGCTCGGAGACGCGCGCGCCCCGGATCGAGTACTCGCCGCGCGTCGGCCGGTCGAGGCAGCCGAGCACGTTCATGAAGGTCGACTTGCCCGAGCCCGACGGCCCCATCACGGCGACGAACTCGCCCTCGGCGATGTCGACGCTGACGCCGTCGAGGGCGTGCACCTCGCTGTCGCCCATCGTGTACAGCTTGACGAGGTCGTGGGTGCGAAGCAGGACCGCCATCAGAACAGGCGGCCGCGCGGGCCGCCGCCGGTGCCGGGCGTGGCGCCCGGCGCGCCGCGGCCGTCGGCGGTGCCGACGATCACCTCGGCGCCCTCGGCGACGCCGCCGAGCACCTCGGTGCTGCCGCCGTCGGTCAGGCCGAGGCGCACGTCGATCGCCACCGGCTCGCCTTCCTGCAGCATCCAGACGCGGCCGGCGGCCGGGCGGCCGCCGCGGCTGCCGGATTCCGCCAGCAGGCGCTCCCACGGCTCCTTCTGCTCCGGGCGCAGGATCTCGGCGATGCGCGCGTTGGTCTCGGCGCGGATGCGCTCGACCTGCTTGCGGCGCTCGGCCTCGTTCGCCACGTCGCGCACGCGCGCGAACTTCTGCCGCGACTCGGCGAAGATCTCCTCCAGCTTCGACTTCTGCGCGTCGTCGGGCTTCAGGTCGTCGTTGATGCGGGTGCGGAATTGCTGGACCGCTTGGCCCCCCGCTTGCGCGGAGGGCTCGGCCGGCGATGCCGCCGCTTTCGCGTCGGCCGTGCCGGCCGGCCGGAAGCGCAGCGCGGCGTTCGGCACCTTGAGCACGCTGGCGCGGCTGTCGACGGTGACGCGCACGTTGGCGGTCATCCCCGGCAGCAGCGCCAGGTCGGGGTTGGCGGCCGAGATCACCACCGTGTAGCTCACCACGTTCTGCACGTTGGTCGGCGACTTGCGGATCTGGCGGATCTCGCCGCCGAAGTTGCGCCGCGGGAAGGCGTCGACCGAGAAGCTGGTGGCCAGGCCGACGCGCAGGCGGCCGACGTCGGCCTCGTCGATCGCCGCCTCGACCTGCATGTCGCGCAGGTCCTGCGCGATGGTGAACAGCACCGGCGCCTG
>DASUZH010000373.1:0-6555 GCA_036376975.1 Burkholderiales bacterium
TGGTCGCAGTGCCACGGGTACACGGCGCCGCGGTAGGTCTCAACGAGTTCCGTCATGCGACACCTGCAGATCGCGCAGCAAGCCGTCCTTGAGGTCGTAGATCCAGCCGTGCACCTCGAGCGGCTGGCCGCGCTCCCACGCTTCCTGCACGGTCGTGCACTGCACGATGTTCTGCACCTGGTCGCGCACGTTCATCTCGCACAGTCGGCGATGGCGCGCTTCCTCGGGCAGGCCGGTCAGCTCGCTGGCGTGCTTCTCCGCCACGTCCTGCACGTGCCGCAGCCAGTTTTCGGACAGGCCGATGCGGTGCTTGGTCATCGCGGCATGCACGCCGCTGCAGCCGTAGTGCCCGCAGAGGATGATGTGCCGCACCTTGAGGATGTCGACGGCGAACTGGATCACCGACAGGCAATTGAGATCGGTGTGCACCACGACGTTGGCGATGTTGCGGTGGACGAACACCTCGCCGGGCGCAAGTCCGGTGATCTGGTTGGCCGGCACGCGCGAGTCCGAGCAGCCGATCCACAGGTACTGCGGCGACTGCTGCTCCGCGAGGCGGCTGAAGAAATGCTGGTCCTGAGAGAGCATCTCTTCCGCCCACTGGCGGTTCTTGTCCAGCAGCTGCTTCAAGCTCATGCCGTCTCTCCGAATAACTCGCGCCCGATCAGCCAGCGGCGGATCTCGGAGGTGCCGGCGCCGATCTCGTAGAGCTTGGCGTCGCGCCACAGGCGGCCGGTGGGGGTCTCGTTGATGTAGCCCATCCCGCCGAGCGCCTGGATCGCTTCGCCGGCCATCCAGGTCGCCTTCTCGGCCGCGTACAGGATGGCCCCGGCCGCGTCCTTGCGCGTGGTTTCGTTGCGGTCCAGCGCCTGGCCGACCGCGTAGACATAGGCGCGGCAGGCGGAGAAGGTGGTGTACATGTCGGCGAGCTTGCCCTGCATCAGCTGGAACTCGCCGATCGGTTGGCCGAACTGCTTGCGCTCGTGCACGTAGGGCACGACGACGTCGAGGCAGGCGGCCATGATGCCGAGCGGCCCGCCGGCGAGCACCGCGCGCTCGTAGTCGAGGCCGGACATCAGCACCTTCACGCCCTTGCCTTCCTCGCCGAGCACGTTCTCGGCGGGGACTTCGCAATCGCGGAACACCAGCTCGCAGGTGTTCGAGCCGCGCATGCCGAGCTTGTCCAGCTTCTGCGCGGTCGAGAAACCCTTCATGCCCTTCTCGACCAGGAAGGCGGTAATACCTTCGCCCTTTCCGTAGATGACGAGGACGTCGGCGTCGGGTCCGTTGGTGATCCACATCTTGTTGCCGTTCAGGACGTAGCGATCGCCGCGCCGCTCGGCTTTCAGCTTCATGCCGACCACGTCCGACCCGGCGCCGGGCTCGGACATGGCGAGCGCGCCGACGTGCTCGCCGGAGACGAGCTTCGGCAGGTACTTCTTCTTCTGCGCGGCGGAGCCGTTGCGGCGGATCTGGTTCACGCACAGGTTGGAGTGCGCGCCGTAGGACAGGCCGATCGAGGCCGACGCGCGCGAGATCTCTTCCATCGCCACGATGTGGGCGAGATAGCCCATCGCGGTGCCGCCGTACTCCTCCTCGACCGTGATGCCGAGCAGGCCCAGGCTGCCCATCTTTCGCCACAGGTCGGTCGGAAACTGGTTGGTGCGGTCGATGTCCGCGGCCCGGGGGGATATTTCCTTCTCGGAAAAGTCCCTGACCGATGCGCGCAGCATGTCGATGGTCTCGCCGTGCTCGAAGCGCAGGAAGTTCATCGGTCGGGCGTGCCCGCGAGCATCATCAGGGTCTGCTGCATGGAGGCGACGTGTTTGCCGTCCTGAGAGTACACCTCCGCGCGCGCCACCGTCAGCGTGCGGCCGGGCTTCACCACCTGCCCTTTCGCCACCAGTGAGCTGACCGCGGGTGTGAGGATGTTGATCTTGTACTCCACGGTGACCAGCGAGCAGTCCGCCGGCATGAGCGAGAAGGCGGCGTACCCGCAGGCGCTGTCGGCGATCATGCCGAGGATGCCGCCGTGGATGTAGCCCTTCTGCTGCGTCAGGTCGTCGCGGAACGGCAGGGCGATCTCGACATAGCCGGGCTCGACCACGGTGAGCGAGCCGCCGATCAGCTCCATCGCTTTCTGGCGGCCGAAGCTCTCGCGCACCCGGGCGGCGAACTGGGGATCGGCGGGAGCGTTCATCGAACCGGGCAGGCTACTTGACGTTTACGTCAACGTCAACTACGCTGCCTCTGCGTCTCATCGCTTGAGCTGCTTCTTGACGCGCTTCTCGAAGGTCAGGATCTCGGCCAGCTGCGCCTCGATGTCGGCGCGCTGCTGCAGCAGGCTCGCCTTGTGCGCCTCCAGCACCGCGAGGAAGCGCGCCAGCTGCGGGCGCTCGTCGCGGCCGGGCTCGTACATGTCGATCAGCTCGCGGATCTCGGACAGCGTCAGGCCGAGGCGCTTGCCGCGCAGCGTGAGCTTGAGCCGGGTGCGGTCGCGCGGCGTGTAGATGCGCCGCTGGCCGTCGCGGCGCGGCGCGAGCAGGCCCTGGTCCTCGTAGAAGCGGATCGCGCGCGGCGTGATTTCGAACTCGCGCGCAAGCTCGCTGATCGAAAATTCGGCGCGCTCTGTTTCCATGATAGGTTTCAGTTTGATTCTAGCTGATGTCCTCGCTCGAGTATCCCTTCGCTGAAGTCCCCGCCGCCGGCACCACGCTCGAAGTGGCGCCGGGCGTGCGCTGGCTGTCGATGCCGCTGCCGTTCCAGCTCGACCACATCAACCTGTGGCTGATCGAGGACGGCGAGGGCGCGACCGTGGTCGACACCGGCATCGGCAACGAGCAGACGCGCGGGCTCTGGGAACGCATCATTCAGAACGCCAGGGTGAAGCGAGTGATCCTGACTCACTACCATCCCGACCACGCCGGCAACGCCGACTGGCTGTGCCGCCGCGACGGCGCGCAGATGTGGACCACGCAAGGCGAGTACCTCACGGCGCACGCCGTGCGCTCGTCGAGCGCCGGCTACACCGGCGAGGCGGTGCTGGCGGTGTTCGGCGCCAACGGCCTGGAGCCCGAGCGCCTGAAGGGCATGGCGGCCATGCGCGGCAACAACCGCTACGCGCAGCTGGTGCCCGAGTTTCCGCACGTCTACCGCCGCATCATCGAGGGCGACCGCGTGCGCATCGGCGGGCACGACTGGGCGGCGATCGTCGGCCACGGCCACGCGCCGGAGCACCTGTCGCTGTACTCGAAGGACCTCAACACGGTGATCGCCGGCGACATGCTGCTGTCGACCATCTCCACCAACGTCAGCGTCTGGTCGATCGACCCCGAGGGCGACCCGCTGCGGCTGTTTCTCGACTCGATCGCGCGCTACCGGGAGCTTCCCGAGGACGTGCTGGTCCTGCCTTCTCACGGCAGGCCGTTCCGCGGTGCGCACACCCGCGTCGCCGAGCTGGAGCGCCACCACCGTGAGAAGTTCGACATCCTCTCGCAGGCGCTGCGCGGCCGGCCGCAGAGCGCGGGCGACCTGCTCGGCGTGCTGTTTCCGAAGCGCAAGCTCGACCTGCACCAGACCTTCTTCGCCATGGGCGAGGCGATAGCCCACCTGCACTACCTTTACTACGCCGGCCGCGCCACGCGCGAGCTCGGTGCCGATGGCATCATGCGCTATGCAACCCCCTAGCCAGGACGAACAGGCGAAGATGCTGCAGGCGGTCGCCGAGCGCTCTTCGCGCATCCTTGGCGAGTTCGCGCAGAAGCAGGCCGAGAGCCTGTCTTCGGCGATGCGCGACGAGCTCGGCATCGCCAGGGCCTTCATGGACCTCTACTCGCGCGCGGTCGCCGACCCGAGCGTGATGGCGGCCGCGTCGGTCAACTGGTGGATCGACTCGATGCGCCTGTGGCAGTCGAGCTGGATGAAGATGCTCGGCGTGCAGGCGCCCGCGGTCGCCGAGCCGGCCAAGGGCGACGCGCGCTTCAAGGACCAGGACTGGTCGAGCAACTTCGTCTTCGACTACATCAAGCAGTCCTACCTGATCGCCGCCCGCCACATCCGCGAAGCGGTCGCCGGCGTCGAAGGCCTGCCGCCCGACTCCGAGAAGAAGGTGGCGTTCTTTACCCGCCAGTACGTCGACGCGCTGGCGCCGACCAACTTCCTGATGACCAATCCCCAGGTGCTGCGCGAAACCGTATCGAGCGGCGGACAGAACCTGGTGAAGGGCCTGCACAACCTGCTCAACGACCTCGAGAAGGGCGGCGGCGAGCTGCGGGTCTCGATGACCGACGAGAAAGCCTTCCAGCTCGGCAAGAACGTGGCGACCTCGCCGGGCAAGGTGGTGTTCCAGACCGAGCTGATGCAGCTGATCCAGTACCAGCCGCTCACCAGGGACGTCTACAAGCGGCCGCTGGTCATCATCCCGCCCTGGATCAACAAGTACTACATCCTCGACCTGCGGGAGAAGAATTCCTTCATCCGCTTCGCGGTCGAGCAGGGCCATACCGTGTTCGTGCTGTCCTGGGTCAATCCGGACGCGCGCCTCGCGCAGAAGGGCTTCGAGGACTACATGACCGAGGGTCCGCTCGCCGCGCTCGACTACATCGAGCAGGCCACCGGCGAGAAGCAGGTCAACTTCATCGGCTATTGCCTGGGCGGGACCCTGCTTGGCGCGACGCTCGCCTATCTGAAAGCGAAGAGCCAGGATCGCGTGGCCTGCGCGACCTTCTTCGTCAGCCTGCTCGACTTCTCCCAGCCGGGCGAGCTCGGCGTGTTCATCGACGAGGCCCAGGTCGCGAACCTGGAAAAGAAGATGAACCAGCGCGGCTATCTCGAAGGCTCGGAGATGGCGGGCACCTTCAACCTGCTGCGCGCCAACGACCTGGTCTGGTCCTTCGTGGTGAACAACTACCTGATGGGCAAGGACCCGTTTCCGTTCGACCTGCTGTACTGGAACGCCGACTCGACGCGCATGCCGGCGCGGATGCACAGCTTCTACCTGCGCAACATGTACATCCGCAACCTGATGGGCAAGCCCGGCGGCATTTCGCTCGGCGGCGTGCCGATCGACCTTTCCAAGGTGACGGTGCCGGCGTACTTCATTTCGACGGCCGAAGATCACATCGCGCCGTGGAAGACCACCTACAAGGGAGCGAAATACCTGGGCGGGCCGGTTCGCTTCGTCCTCGGCGGCTCCGGCCACATCGCTGGCATCGTCAATCCGCCGGCGGCGAAGAAGTACCAGTTCTGGACCAACGAGGCGATGCCGGAGACGCCCGAGACGTGGCTGCAGACCGCCACGCAGAAGCCGGGCTCATGGTGGGAAGACTGGCAGGCCTGGATGGACAAGCAGAACGCGGGTGAAAAGGTCCCGGCGCGCGTGCCGCAGAAGCCGCTGGAAGACGCGCCCGGCAGCTACGCGATGCTGCGCCTGCAAAAATAGGGACAGACCCTATTTATTTTCTAGTACAGCCACGGGGAAAATAAATAGGGTCTGTCCCTATTTTTGCCGCGGCTTGCGCGGCGCCCTCGCCGCGAGACGATCGAACAGCCAGCCCGGCAGCAGCCTCAGCACCACCGATACCAGCGCCATCTGCCACGGCACAACCGCAAGCCGCGGCCGGCGCGCGATCGCGTGCGCGATGCGGCGTGCGCCTTCGTCCACCGGCAGGAGAAAGGGCATGCGGAAGCGATTGACACGCGTCAACGGCGTATCGATGTAGCCCGGGCAGATGCACACGACCGCGACGCCGCTTCCGCGCATCTCGGTGCGCAGGCTTTCCAGCCAGGTGATGGCGGCCGCCTTGGAGCCGCTATAGGCGCCGTTTCCGGCGAGGCCGCGAAAACCGGCGACGCTGCAGATACCGGCGAGCGTACCGCGGCCGGCCTGGCGCATCGCGGGCGCGAAGGCGGCGAGCGTAGCGGCCAGGCCCACTACGTTGATGTCCAGGGTGCGGCGCAGCAGGTCCATGTCGCGCAGGTCTTCGCCGCTGGTGCCCTTGCCGATGCCGGCGTTGGCGATCACCAGGTCGGGTGCGCCGAAGCGCGAGATGAAGTCGTCCGCGGCGCGCCCGACCCCGGCGACGTCGGTCACATCGAGCGGGTAGGGGACGACGGTGCCCGGCAGGCCCTGCATGGACGGGGTGCGTCGCGAGATCAGTCCCAGGACGTTGCCGGGCGCCGCGTAGTGGCGTGCGAGCGCTTCGCCGATCCCCGAGGAAGCACCCGTAATGACGACGCGCATTACTTCTTGCGCTCTGCCGCGGCGCGCGCGACGAGATACTCCACCGTCCGCATCATGTGCGGCACGCTGCCGGCGATGCGCGCCGAGGTGAGATATTTGCCGTCGACGACGAAAGCCGGCACGCCCTTCACGCCGTACGTGTCGAGCGCCTTCCTGGCCGCGTCTACCTGAGTCTTGATCTGCGCCGAATGCCACAGCTCGGTGAAGCGCGCGCGGTCCACCCCGTTTGCCGCCACCCAGTCGACGACGTTCTTCTCCTCGTTGAGCCGCCGGTCGTCGAAGTGGTGGTTGTCGTACAGAGGCCAGTGCAGCCG
>DASUZH010000374.1:0-2097 GCA_036376975.1 Burkholderiales bacterium
GGCGGCGAGCGCTCCATATACGAGCCCGCAAGGCAGCCAGCCCCACACCGCGCCGGCGGCATACGAGCGCAGCGGGCTCCAGCCCGGCGTGAGCCGCAGCGCGAGCGGCTGCAGCCGGCGCCAGAGCGGCGCGCCCAGCCGTTCAAGCCGGCGCGCCGGCGCCGCCCAGCCGGCGAGCTGCAGGCCGACGAGCACCAGCATGACGTTGGCGAGCACATAGAGCGCCGCCTGCAGCGGCAGCGCGCTCAGCGCCTGCGCCGCGCCGCCGGCGAGCGCTCCGGCCGCCGCATAGCTGGTGACTCGGCCGGCGTTGAACGCCGCCTGGCGCAGCGCGATCGCCCGCGCCGGCAGCAACGGCTGGCGCGCGGAGAACGCGGTCACGATGCCGCCGCACATCCCGGCGCAGTGCGCGCCCGACGCCAGGCCGAGGCCGAGCATGCCGAGGGCGAAGGCGGCGTCCATCAGATGACCTTCGAGTAGGAGGCGCGCGTGGCGCGCTCGCGCAGGTAGCGGTCGAACACCATGGCGATCGCCCGCACCAGCAGCCGCCCCTTGGGCGTGACCACGATCCAGTCGGGCGGCAGGTCGACCAGGCCGTCGGCGGCGAGGCGGCGGAGGTCGGCGAGCTCGGCCGCGAAATACTTGCGGAAATCGATCAGGTGGGCGATCTCGATCGACTCGATCGAGACGCGCGACTGGCACATCAGCCCCTGGATCACCGCGCGGCGCACGAGGTCGTCGGCGCCGAGCTCGAGGCCGCGCGCCACCGGCAGCCGGCCGGCGTCGAGCGCCGCGTAGTAGCCGTCGAGCTCCTTGTCGTTCTGGTAGTAGGTGGGCCCGATGCGGCCGATCGACGAGACGCCGAAGCCGAGGGTGTCGCTCTCCGGCTGCGCCGAGTAGCCCTGGAAGTCGCGCTGCAGCCGGCCCTGCGCCTGGGCGGTGGCGAGCGCGTCTTCCGGGCGCGCGAAATGGTCCATTCCGATGTAGACGTAGCCGGCGCGCATCAGGCGGCCGATGGCGAGGGTGAGGATCTGCAGCTTCGCCTCCGCCGCCGGCAGGTCCGCCTCGGCGATGCGCCGCTGCGGCGCGAACAGCTTCGGCAGGTGCGCGTAGCTGTAGAGCGCGACGCGGTCGGGCGCGAGGCCGATCACTTTGTCGAGCGTGGCGCTGAAGCCGTCCAGCGTCTGCTTCGGCAGCCCGTAGATCAGGTCGAGGTTGACCGAGGCGAAGCCGCTCGCGCGCGCTTCCGCCACCGCGCTGCGCGTCACCTCCTCGCTCTGAATCCGGTTCACCGCCCGCTGCACCTGCGCGTCGAAGTCCTGCACGCCGATCGACACGCGGTTGAAGCCGAGGCCGGCGAGGAAGCCGAGCGTGCCGGGCTCGAGGCGGCGCGGATCGACCTCGATCGAGCACTCGGCGTGCGGCGACAGGGAGAAGCTCCTTCTCAGTCTGTCGAACAGGAAGCTCATTTCCTCGCGCGACAGGAAAGTCGGCGTGCCGCCGCCCCAATGCAGCCGGCACAGCTCGCGCGCGCCTTCGAGCAGCGGCGCGACGAGCGCCAATTCCTTCTCCAAGTACTTGATATACTTGGCCGACTTGCCGCGGTCGCGAGTCGCGATCTTGTTGCAGGCGCAGTAGTAGCAGACCGTGTCGCAGAACGGCAGGTGCACGTAGAGGGAAAGCGGCAGTCCGATGCCGCCGACGTTGCGCCGGGCAAGCCACTGCCGCAGGTCGGCCTCGCCGAACGCCTCGACGAACCGGTCCGCCGTCGGATACGAGGTGTAGCGCGGTCCGGAAGTGTCGTATTTGCGGATCAGGACCGGGTCGATGACCAGGTCGGATACCGGGTGCATTGGGGCACTATGGACGCAGGGGATCGCAAGGTATTGACCTCGGTCAAAGGCATCGCCTTTCGCCATCCGGCGGCGTTCGCCGCTGCCGCCGGCCTGCTCGCCACCCTGCTGGCGATCAACGCGTATGCCTTCATCCGCGGCGCCGACTCGCCCTGGCTGCTCGGCACGGTGATCCTCGGCGACATGCTGGTCATCGGCGTCGGCATCTTCGTCGCCGCGCGCGAGGTGCTGGTCGCCGAGCGGC
>DASUZH010000375.1:0-2545 GCA_036376975.1 Burkholderiales bacterium
CAGATCAACGCCAAGAAGGCGGCGGTCAACGGCCATCCCGATCAGACCGGCTGCCAGGGCTGGTACAACGCCTTCGGCAGCAACGGCAAGGTCGGCAACTACGTCCAGCGCTTCGTGCTGGATTTCGGGACGGGCGTGATCGGCACCTTCCCGCCGCCCGCTCCGCAGTCGCAACCGACCAACAACTGCCAGCTGCCCCTCGGCATGGTTTACGACGCGTCGACAAATCCGCATGGCGCACGCTGCCATGCCTGGGACTGGGCGGCGTCGATCTTCGGCAGGACGCAGAACGACCTGTCGCTCGGCGACCCGACGGACCAGCGGGCGCGCGACACGCGAGACAACGTCGGCGTGCAATACGGCCTCAAAGCGATGCTGTCGGGAGCGATCAGTCCCGAGGAGTTCGTGACGCTCAACGAAATCGTTGGCGGCACCGACAAGGATTCCAACTTCTCCGCCGCCCGCACCATTGCCGACCGGCGCGCGCTCGAGATCGCCTACCGCGCCGGCATCGTGATGAGCGGCCGTCAATACGCCAAGACCGCGGTCATCGACCTGCGCGGATGGGATGACGCCGGAAACGGCATTCCCATCCACTACCAGTGGCGCAGCTTCTCGATCCGCGACCGGCTCGACCGCGAGTACGGCGACCATGACAACCAGGTGATCTGGTGGTTCACCAACGGCCTGGTGCCGTCGGGCCCGTCCGCATCGCTGGCGCCCGAGGCGTTCGTCGCGATGGACCAGTGGCTGACCAACCTGAAGGCCGACGGCAGCCGTCGCCGCATCGAGGACAAGGTGCGCAGTGCGAAGCCGGCCGGGCTGGCCGACTTCTGCCTGATCACCGGCGGCACGCGCGTCGCGCCGCTCTCGGCGTGCGAGGCTGCGGACCAGGCCGTCCTCCCTGCGGGGACGACTACGCGGTTCAAGGTCGGCTCGTCGCCGCGCCAGGTCGCCGGCGGGCCGCTGTCGGAGAACATCCTCAAGTGCCGCCTCAAGCCGCTCAACTCGGCCGACTACGCGCCGGTCGTGCTCAGCTCGGAGCAGCTCGCGCGCCTGCGCGCGGTGTTCCCGGACGGCGTGTGCGACTGGGATGAGCGAGGCGTCGAGCAGGAGCGCGCACGCGCGCCGCGCGACTACACCGACGGGCCCGGGGGAGAGAGTCTGGACAAGGAGCCCGAGTCGCATCCGGGCAAGGGGCACGGCCACCACCACGGCCACCGCCACCACCACGACGACTAGGACTGGATTCCCGCTTTCGCGGGAATGACGAAGTGCCGTCGCCCCCGCGAAAGCGGGGGCCCAGCTTTTCCTAGGCGGGAAGCGGGATGAACTCGCCGTTGTCGAGGTCGGGGAGCTTCATCCGGCCGGCGCGCCAGTCGGCCTTGGCCTGCTCGATGCGCTCCTTGCGCGAGGAGACGAAGTTCCAGTCGATGTAGCGCTTGCCGAGCGGCTCGCCGCCGATCGCGAGCACGGTCGACTTGCGCGCGGCCACCACGAGTGCGGTCTTGCCTTTTTCAAGCACGGCCATTTCACCGGCGGCGAGGGTGCGGCCGTCGATCGTGAGCGCGCCCGCTGCGACGTACACGGCGCGCTCCGTGTAGTCGGACGGCACTTGCGCCCGCACGCCCTCCTGCAGCTCCCAATGGATGTAGAACAGCGGCGAGCGCGTGCGCACGCCGGCTTTCGCGCCGTGCGCGTCGCCGGCCACCAGGCGAGCCCATAGCCCGCCGCTCTCGTAGGTCGGCAGCTCGCCGGCGCCGTGGTGGTGGAACGACGGCTCCATTTCCTCGTCGCCCTCGGGCAGCGCGACCCAGGCCTGGATGCCGTGCATGCGGTCGCCCTGCGCGCGCGCCTTCTCGAAGCGCTCGGAGTGGGTGATGCCGCGGCCGGCGATCATCCAGTTCACTTCGCCCGGCCGGATCGCCTGCTCCGAGCCGACGCTGTCGCGGTGCATGATCTCGCCCTCGAACAGGTAGGTGACGGTGGCGAGGCCGATGTGCGGGTGCGGCCGCACGTCGACCGTCTTCGGGATGCCGGCCGGGAAGTCGGCCGGTCCCATATGGTCGAAGAAGATGAACGGCCCGACCATGCGGCCGCCGGCGTAGGGCAGCACGCGGCCGACCTCGAAGCTGCCGAGGTCGCGCCGGCGCTGCGGGACGACGCTCTCGATCAAAGCTTGACGCCCTCCTCCTCGACAATCTTGCGCACCGCCGGCCGCTTCAGCATGCGGTCCTTCAGGGCGCTGAAGTTCTTCATCTGCGTCACCGGGAACTCCCGCTTCAGCCCCCAGGAATAGAACACCAGCGCGTAGGGATCGAGCACCGAGTACTTGTCGCCGAGCCATTCGCGGCCGGCGTACATGCC
The DNA here is from genome assembly GCA_036376975.1 of Burkholderiales bacterium. Taxonomy (GTDB): domain Bacteria; phylum Pseudomonadota; class Gammaproteobacteria; order Burkholderiales; family SG8-39; genus SCGC-AG-212-J23. The sequence continues at coordinate 2,368 of DASUZH010000375.1, forward strand.
GTCGATCTGCTCGAGGTAGCCGCCGAAGGACTTGCGCCCGGTTTCCTGGATGTTGGGGTGCGCCGCCTTGTCGGTGGCGTAGCGCTCGGGCCGCCCGATGTGCGCGTTGGCCGGGTGCACCGTGGCGGCGAAGAAGCCGATCACGCTCAGCGCCTGGGCCTCGGCGACCGGGTCGCCC
>DASUZH010000376.1:0-2705 GCA_036376975.1 Burkholderiales bacterium
GGCGTGGTGGCCGGCAGCTTCACCCTCGGCGACCTGGTGCTGGTGAACGGCCTGCTGATCCAGCTCTACATCCCGCTCAACTTCCTCGGCATGGTGTACCGCGAGATCAAGCAGTCGCTGCTCGACATGGACAAGATGTTCCGGCTGCTTTCCGAGAACCGCGAGGTCTCGGATCGGCCCGACGCCGTACCGCTGCCCTCCGGACGCCTCAGCGTCGCGTTCGAGAAGGTGGACTTCAGCTACGAGAAGGCGCGGCAGATCCTGTTCGACGTCTCGTTCGAGATCCCTGCCGGCCATCGCGTAGCGGTGGTCGGCCACTCGGGTTCGGGCAAGTCGACGCTGGCGCGGCTGCTGTTCCGCTTCTACGACGTCACCGCAGGGGAAGTACGAATAAACCAAACGGATATCAGGAACACCAAGCAAGCCAGCCTTCGCTCGGCGATCGGCATCGTGCCGCAGGACACGGTGCTGTTCAACGACACGGTGCTCTACAACATCCGCTACGGCCGCCCGGAGGCGAGCGACGACGAGGTGTACGAGGCGGCGCGCGCGGCGCACATCCACGAATTCATCGCTTCTCTTCCGAAGGGCTACCAGACCCAGGTCGGCGAGCGCGGCCTGAAGCTCTCAGGGGGCGAGAAGCAGCGCGTCGCGATCGCCCGCGCGCTGCTGAAGAACCCGCGCATCCTGATCTTCGACGAGGCGACCTCGGCGCTCGATTCGCGGGCGGAAAAGGCGATCCAGGCCGAGCTGGAGCGGATCGCCGTGGGGCGCACGACGCTGGTGATCGCCCACCGACTGTCGACCGTGATGGACGCCGACCAGATCCTGGTGCTCAGCCATGGCCGCATCCTCGAGCGCGGGACCCATCAGCAACTCCTTGAGCTGAAAGGGGAATACGCCAGGATGTGGGACCTCCAGCAGCAGCAGGCGCAGGCCAAGGCGGTGCTCGAAACCGCGGTCGAAGCTTAGTCCGACGTGCCCGGGCGTTGCCGGCGCCCGACACGTAAATAATTCACGGGGTTTCGAGGAAGCGGTTGTAGTGCGTTATTTCCCTTGTGTTTTTTTTAGCGCGTAGTTTAGACTGCGACCCTCCTCCCTGATCCAACTAGGTCATGGAGGCGACGCACCGAAAAAACGCTCGCTCAGGGAAACTCGCCGCAATGCAAAGAAAGCTTCATCCGCTCGAGGGAATCGTCGCGCTGTTCGCGATCGTTTTCGTCCTCGCGCTCAGCGTCGGCTTCGCGCAAGCCGGCGAGACGACGAAGAAGGTCGTGCTGCGCTCCAATTCCGCGCTGGTGGTCGACGCGGAGACCGGCGACGTGGTGATCGACAAGAACGGCGACGCGGTGATGCCGATCGCCTCGATCACCAAGCTGATGACCGCCATCGTGATCCTCGAAAGCGGCCTCGACCTCGAAGCGCCGGTGGCGCTCTCGCGCGAGGACGTCGACTTCAAGAAGGGCTCCAAGTCGCGCCTGCGCACCGGCGCCACGCTGACGCGCGACGAGCTGCTGCTGATCGCGCTGATGGCCTCCGAGAACCGCGCCGCCGCCGCGCTCGGCCGCTCCTACCCGGGCGGCACGCAGTCGTTCGTCGTGGCGATGAACGAGATGGCCGCCGAGCTGGGGATGAGCGACTCGCGCTTCGTCGACCCGACCGGCCTGTCGCCGGGCAACGTGTCGAGCGCGCGCGACCTGGCGAAGCTGGTGCGCGCCGCGCACGGCTATCCGCTGATCCGCGAGTACTCGACGCGCGACAAGGCGACGGTGCTGCTGTCGGGCAAGCAGAAGATGAACTACCGCAACACCAACGGCCTGGTGCGCAACTCGCGCTGGGAGATCGACCTCTCCAAGACGGGCTACATCAGCGAGGCCGGACGCTGCCTGGTGATGCAGGTGCGTCTCGCGTCGAAGGACCTGATCGTGGTGCTGCTCGATTCCTGGGGCAAGCATTCGCGGGTCGGCGACGCCAACCGCATCCGCAAGTGGGTCGAGACGACCGCGGTAGCCGGCCCCCAGGGCTAGCCGGCTTCCGGCAGGACGTCGTCGCGGGGCTCTCGCTCCCGCAGAAGGCCCTTCCCCCGAAGTACTTCTACGATCGCGCCGGCAGCCGCCTGTTCGAGCGCATCTGCCGGCTGCGCGAGTACTACCTGACGCGCGCGGAGCTTGCGCTGACCCGCGCCAATCTGAAAGCCATCGCGAGCTTCGCCGGCAGCGGCGGCGTGCTGCTGGAATACGGCAGCGGCGAGAGCCTGAAGACGCGGCTGCTGCTGCGCGCGATGCGGCCCTCGGTGTACATGCCGGTCGACATCGACGCCGACGCGCTGGAGCGCGCGGCGGCGAAGCTGGCGCGCGAGTTTCCGGGCCTGCGCATCACCCCGGTGGCCGGCGACTTCATGCGCCCGCTCGCCTTGCCCGAGTTCCGCGGCCGCGACCGGCGCGTGGTGTACTTCCCGGGCTCGACCATCGGCAACCTGACGCCGGCCGAGGCGCAGGCGTTCCTCAAGATGACGCGCGGACAGGTCGTCCCGCGCGGCGCGATGCTGGTCGGCGTCGACCTGAAGAAGGACGCCAACCTGCTGCACGCCGCCTACAACGACTCGCGCGGCGTCACCGCGGCGTTCAACCTCAATCTGCTCGCGCGCATCAACCGCGAGCTGGGCGGCGACTTCGACCTGCGGCGTTTCGCGCACTACGCGTTCT
>DASUZH010000377.1:0-6945 GCA_036376975.1 Burkholderiales bacterium
CGGCTGCGTGATCGACGAGGCCGAGCCCGACTTCACCGGCGCCAAGGAGTCTTTCGAGACGCTGCGCGCGGTCGGCTTCTTCCACAAGGTCGGCCCGCTGCTGAAGGACCACGGCGACAAGCTGAAGGACACGGTGATCTGGAACGTCGAGGAAGGCCGCCGCCGCAGCGCCGAGGACGTCGGCCGCGCCGAGACGCTGCGCTCGGCGCTGTTCCACCGCATGCGCGTGTTCCTGGAAAAGTACGACTTCCTGGTCTGCCCGGTGAACCAGCTGCCGCCGTACCCGGTCACCACCGAGTGGCCGCGCGAGGTGGCGGGGGTGAAGATGGAGAACTACCTCGACTGGATGAAGAGCTGCTACTACATCACCATCACCAGCCATCCGGCGATCTCGGTGCCGGCCGGATTCACGCAGGACAACCTGCCGGTGGGAATCCAGATCGTCGGCCGCTACCGCGACGACTTCGGCGTGCTGCAGCTGGCGCATGCCTTCGAGCAGGCGACGCAGGCGTGGAAGAAGCGGCCAGCGGTCGCGGCGTAGCACGCGTCGATTGAAGCTGAGCCAGTCTCAGGCGCGCCGCATCTGGCTGCGCGCGCAAAGGCTCGACGAAGCGGCGCCGTTCGGCCGCGGGCCTGAGGCGACGCCGGCTGCGATCGAGCACCTCGGCTACGTGCAGATCGACACCATCAACGTGGTCGAGCGCTGCCACCACCAGATCCTCTACACGCGCATTCCGGAGTACCAGCGCGCCCATCTGCACCGCGCGCAGGCGGTCGACAAGAAAGTCTTCGAATACTGGACGCACGCGCTCTCGTACGTGCCGACTCGCGACTACCGCTTCTTCGTGCGCGACATGAACGAGCACCGCCGCGAGCGCAACTACTGGTTCGGCCGTGTGACCCTGGGGGACCTGCGCAAAGTGCTGATGCGCATCCGCAGGAACGGCGCGCTCAGCATCCGCGACATCGACGACGATGTCCTGGTGGACAAGGACCATGAGTGGGCCAGCCGCAAGCCTTCCAAGCGCGCGCTGCAGCTCGCGTTCTACCGCGGCATCCTGACGGTCAGCGAGCGCAAGGGAATGCTGAAGACCTACGAGCTGGCGGAGCGCCATTTCGGCTGGCCGCGGCGGCCGAAGGCGGCTACCGCAAAGGAGATCCTCGACTACCAGCTCGACCGCGCGCTGCTTGCGCAAGGCCTCGTCACCGCGGGGTCGGCGAGCCACCTGACGCCGCGCAAGGCGGAGATCAGCAAGCTGATCGCGGCGCGCGCGCGACGCAAGGAGCTGGTGCCGGTCGAGGTCGACGGCGTCGAGCATTGGGCGAAGCCGGAAGCGCTAGAGGCCGCGCCACCGGAAAGCGGGCTGGTCCACATCCTCAACCCGTTCGACCCGCTGGTCATCCAGCGCCGGCGCCTGCACCACTTCTTCGGCTACGAGCACCGCTTCGAAGCCTACGTGCCGCCGAAGAAGCGCGTGCTCGGCTACTTCGCCCAGCCGGTGCTGGTCGGCGACCGCATCGCCGCGGTCGTCGACCTGAAGACCGACCGCGAGCGCGGCAGGCTGCTGATCCAGAAATGGACCTGGATCGGCAAGCCCGCCGGGAAGAAGGCGATCGAGGAAGCGCTGCACCGCTTCGAGCGCTTCCAGCTTGCGCGGTAGACTGCGCACCTGCCCATGAGGATCGCGTTCCTTCTCGCGGCCATGCTCGCCGCCTGCAGCTCCCAGCAGCTGGAGAACAACGCCGCCGGCTGGCGCGAAGCCGAGTGCGACCGGGCGATCGACACGCCGCTGCGCGAGCGCTGCCTGAGGGAAGTGCGGCGATACAACGAAGAGCAAAAGAAATAGCCGAGGCGCCTGCCATGATTACCGTCCACCACCTGAACAACTCGCGCTCGCAGCGCATCCTGTGGCTGCTCGAGGAGCTCGGCCTCGAGTACCAGATCAAGCCGTACCAGCGCGACAAGCAGACCATGCTCGCGCCGCCCGAGCTGCGCGCGGTGCATCCGCTCGGCAAGTCGCCGGTGATCACCTACAACGGCGGCGACGGCGAGGTCACGCTCGCCGAGTCGGGCGCGATCATCGAGCACCTCGCCGACCGCTACGGCGCCGGCAAGCTGGCGCCGGCGTTCGGCTCGCCGGAGCGCGTGCGCTACATCTACTGGCTGCACTTCGCCGAGGGCTCGGCGCAGCCGCCGTTCCTGCTCAAGCTGCTGTTCGACCGCGTCAAGACCAAGTCGCCCGCGCTGATCCGGCCGATCGCGCGCGCCATCGCCGACAAGGCGCTCGCCGGCTACGTGCTGCCGAACATCGAGCGCAACCTGAACTACATGGAGAGCGAGCTGGGCAGGGACGACTGGTTCGCCGGCCCGCAGTTCAGCGCCGCGGACATCCAGATGAGCTTCCCGCTCGAGGCGGCGCGGGTGCGCGGCGGGCTGGACGAGAAGCGCCCGCGGCTGATGGCGTTCCTGCAGAAGATCCATTCCCGCCCGGCCTACCTGCGCGCGGTCGAGCGCGGCGGCAAGTACGAGCTGATGCGCTAGATGTCCTGGCTGATGGCGGCGGTCTACGACCGCTTCATGAAAGTGAGCGAGCAGGCCTGCCTCGGCAAGTGGCGCGCCGAGCTGCTGGGCGATCTTTCCGGCGAGGTGCTCGAGGTCGGCGCCGGCACCGGCTCGACGCTCGGCCTGTACCCGAAGGCGGTCACCCGCCTGGTGCTGGCGGAGCCCGATCCGCACATGCGGCGCAAGCTGCTGGAGAAGCGCGGCACCATCGAGGTGAGCGACGCCGCCGCCGAGCGGCTGCCGTTCGAGGACGCGTCGTTCGACGCCGTGGTCTGCTCGCTGGTGCTGTGCTCGGTGCCCGACCAGCGCGCGGCGCTGGCCGAGATCGCGCGCGTGCTCAGGCCCGGCGGCAGGCTGGTGTTCCTCGAGCACGTCGCCGCCGACGGCAAGCCCGACCGGCTGAAGTGGCAGGGGCGCATCGAGCCGGTGTGGAAGCACCTGATGGGCAACTGCCACCTGACGCGGCGCACCGAGGCGGCGATCGCCGCCGCCGGCCTGCAGATCGAGCGCATCCAGCGCGAGAGCATCCGCAAGGCGCTGCCGATCGTGCGGCCGAGCATCCGCGGCTACGCGCGGAAGCCTACCTAGCCATCACTTTCTTCGGCAGCCAGGTGACGATCTCCGGAAACACCGCGAGGATCGCCACCGCGACTACCAGCAGCAGGAAGAACGGTATCGTCGCGCGCGTCACGTAAAGCTGGTCGCGCCCGGTCATCAGCTGCAGCACGAACAGGTTGAAGCCCACCGGCGGGCTGAGCGTGGACAGCTCGGTCATGATGACGATGAATATGCCGAACCACAGCGGGTCGAAGCCGGCCGCCACTACCATCGGCAGGGCGATCGAGGTGGTGAGCAGGATCATCCCCACGCCCTCGAGCGCGGTGCCGAGGATCAGGTAGACCACGCACAGCGCGCCGATCAGCACATAGGGATTGAGCTGCATCGTCGCCACCCACTGCGCGAGCGCCTTGGGGATGCCGGTGAACGCCATCGATGCAGACAGCACGCTGGAGCCCTGCAGGATCAGGCCGATCATGCACGTGACGGCGACCGCGCTGTAGGCGCTCTCGATAAAAGTGCGCCAGTTGAGCGTGCCCATCAGGGCGGCGATGATCAGCGCGCCGAGCACGCCCAGCGCGCCTACCTCGGTGGCCGTGGCCACCCCCGAGAACATGCCGGCGATCACCCCGACGATCAGCACCAGGCACGGCGCGAGGTCGCGCAGCCCCCGTAGCCGCTGCCGCCACGTCACGCCGGTCTCGCGCGGGATCGCATCGCCGCGCGCGAGGCCGTAGCCGAGGATGTACGTGCTGAACAGCGCGGTCACCAGCAGCCCGGGCAGGATGCCGGCGATGAACAGGTGCAGGATCGACACGTCGGCCGCCACCGCGTAGACGATCATGATGATCGAAGGCGGGAACAGGATGCCGAGGGTGCCGGCGCCGGCGAGCGAGCCGATGGTGATCGGCTCCGGATAGCCGCGCTTCCTCAGCTCCGGCAGCGCGATGCGCGACACCGTGGCGCAGGTCGCGGTGGACGAGCCGCACACGGCGCTGAACATCGCGCAGCCGAACACGTTGACGTGCAGCAGGCGGCCCGGGATGCCGCCGAGCCACGGCGCCAGGCCGCGGAACAGGCCGTCGCTCACTCGCGTGCGGTACAGGATCTCGCCCATCCAGAGGAACATCGGCAGCGCGGTGAGCGTCCAGTCGTTGCTGTCGCCCCAGATCGCGGTCGCCGCCATGACGCCGACCGGCGCGGGCGTGAGGAACGCGATCGCCGCCGCGCCGGTGACCAGCAGGGCGAGGCCGATCCACAGGCCGAGCGCCAGCGCCACCAGCAGGAAGCCCAGCATCAGCAGCGCGGCGAGCGTGAGATCCATGGCGCCTCAGCGCGCCTTCATTCCGCGGTGCTGCCGATGGAGGTGGCCGCCTCTTCCTCGCGCGCCACGTAGAGCGGCTTCCGGCCCCGCAGCAGCCGCACCAGCTCGTCGACGAGAGCGATCAGGAACACCACCAGGCCGGTGACCATGAACGTCATGGGCACCCACTTCTTCATCGGCACCACGCCGAGCGTGTATTCGCCGAAAGCGCGCGTGTCGAGCATCATGGCGGTGGCATACCAGGTGACCGTGCCCACGATCAGCACCGACGCGGCGGCGCACAGGATTTCGAGCGCGCGCCGCGGCGCGGGCGCGACGCGCGTGAGCAGCGTCAGCACGCGGATGTGGCCGCCGCTGCGCAGGGTGTAGGTCATGCCGAGGAACACCGCGCCCGCCATGCAGAAGCCGGCGAAGTCGTCGGCCGACGGCACCGGCTTGCCGATCAGCCGGCCGAGCATCTGCGCGATGGTGAGCGCCGCGATGAGGATGAGGAACGCGACTGCGGCGGCGCCCGAGGCCGCATAAAGCGCGTCGAGCGCCTTGCGCATCATGCGGCCCCCCGGCCTTCCCCCCGGTTCAGGCGATCAGTCGGCGTACTGCCCGGCCTTCTTGATCAGCGGCGCCCACTTGTCGATCTCGGCCTTCAGGTGGGTCTGCAGCGCGCCCGGGGTCTGCTTCTCGGGCGGGAAGGTCACCGCGCCCAGCTCGGCGAAGCGCTTCTGCACGTCGGCGTCTTTCAGCGCCGCCTGCAGCGAGGACACCAGCTTGTCGAGCACCGGCTTCGGCGTGCCCTTCGGCGCGTACAGGCCGTGCCAGATGCCTACCTCGGCGCCCTTCAGTCCCTGCTCCTGCAGCGTCGGGATGTCGGGCAGCGAAGCGACGCGCTGCGCCGAGGTGATGCCGTACACCTTCACCTTGCCGCTCTTGATCTGCGAGGTGGTGCTGGTGGTCTGGTCGCACATGAAGTCGACCTGGCCGCCGAGCAGGTCGTTCATCGCCGGCCCGGTGCCCTTGTACGGCACGGTGAGGAAATCGGTCTGGATCGCGCTCATGAACAGCATGCCGCACAGGTGCGAAGCGGCGCCGATGCCGGCGTTGGCGTAGCTCACCTTGTCCTTGTTGGCCTTGATGTAGGCGAGGAACTCCTTGAAGTCCTTCGCCGGCATGGTCGGCTTGGCGATGATGGTCATCGGCACCTCGTTGATCAGGCCGATGTACTCGAAGTCGGTGAGCGGGTTGAAGCGCAGCTGCCGGTACAGCGTCGGCGTGGTCGCCATGCCGATGTGGTGGATCAGGATGGTGTAACCGTCGGGCTTGGCGTTCTTCACGTACTCGGGCCCGAGGATGCCGCCGGCGCTCGGCCGGTTCTCGACGATCACGGTCTGGCCGAGCGGCTTGCCCATCGCCTGGCCGAGGATGCGCGAGACGGTATCGGTCGGACCGCCCGCCGCGTACGGCACGACCATGCTGACGTTGCGGGTGGGGTACTGCTGCGCGGCTGCGGCGCCGGAAAACAGGGCGGTCAGCGCGAACAAGAGGACGCTTCTTTTCATGTGCTTGTCTCCAGGCGTGGTTGGCGCGCCCGGCGGGATTCGAACCCACGACCCTTGGCTTCGGAGGCCAATACTCTGATCCGCTGAGCTACGGGCGCTTTCAAGCTAAAATCATACCTTTATCTCCACCGGGGGCCAACGGCAGTGAGCACGCACGACGAGCACTCGTCCTTCATCAAGACGCCGCAGCAGCTGATTACGGTGATCCTGCTTGCGTTCCTCGTGCCGATCATCGGCATCATCCTGCTGGTGCAGCTCGTTACCGGCACGCCCACGGCCGATCCCGCGGCGCTGACGGCGGAGCGAGTCGCCGAGCGCATCAAGCCGGTGTCGGGCATCGAGATGGGCGCGCCCGCGGCGGCGCCCGGCGCGCGCAGCGGCGAGGCGATCGTGAAGGCAACCTGCGCGGCGTGCCACCAGGCGGGCGTCGCCAAGGCGCCCAAGCTCGGCGACAAGAACGAGTGGGCGCCGCACATCAAGATGGGCCTCGCTTCGCTGGTGCAGACCGCGATCAAGGGCAAGGGGGCGATGCCGCCGAAGGGCGGCGACGCTTCGCTCACCGACGCCGAAGTGACGCGCGCCGTGGTGTTCATGGCGAATTCCGCCGGGGCGAACTTCAAGGAGCCCGCCGCCCCCGCGGCGAAAAAGAAGAGCAAGTAGCCTGGCTGCGTCGCGGATCCTGTTCATCATTGATCCGCCTGACTCGCTCAAGGCGTACAAGGACACGACCGTCACCATGATGCGCGCCGCGCAGAAGCGCGGCCATTCTGTTTTCTTCGCTGTTCAGGAAAACATTTTCTGGAAAAAGGATGTGCTGGCCCACGCCACGCGCATCTCGCTCACCGACAACGACGAAGACTGGTACCGCGCGCACGAGAGCGTGGTCGAGCCGCTGCAGGCCTTCGGCGCCACGCTGATGCGCAAGGATCCGCCGTTCGACATGGAGT
>DASUZH010000378.1:0-7908 GCA_036376975.1 Burkholderiales bacterium
AGATGAGCAGCGGAATACTGGGCGGTATCAGGATCGCGATGCCACCCGCGGTGGCCACCAGGCCGCCCGAGAGCCAGTCGGGGTAGCCGCGCTTCTTCATCTCGGGAATCGCGATCACCGACATCGCGGCTGCCATCGCCACGCTCGAGCCCGAGATGGCGCCGAACAGCACGCAGGCGAGCACGGTCGCCACGCCGAAGCCGCCCGGCAGGTGGCCGACCAGCGAGTCGGCGAAGCTGAACAGCTGCTTGATCAGGCCGGTCTTCTCCATCAGGAAGCCGGCGAAGATGAACAGCGGGATCGCGGTGAGCGAGTAGCGGCCGATGAAGCTGAAGAACTGGCGGAAGATGACGGTCGGCTCGAGCAGCGGGTCGACCATGATGTAGGCCGCCGCCGCCGAGCTGAGCGCGATGCCGATCGGCACCGCGAGCAGCAGCAGGGCGAACAGGACGATGCCGACGATCGCCATCAGTGCGTGCCGTCCATCTCCTCGCGCTGCTCTGCGAGCACGGTAATCCCGCGCAGCGCCTGCACCGCGCGGTAGACCTGGAACAGCATGGTGACGCCCATCGCGGCGAAGGAGAACAGCAGCACCGCGAGGAACGGCCACATCGGGAAGGCAAGGCTCTCGGTGCGGCTCTCGTACTTCACGCTGTCCTCGACCTCGGGCAGCCCCCACCACACCACCGCGGCCATGAACGCGCACGAGAAGACCAGCGCCGCCAGCTTCACCAGCTCGGCGGCCTTGTGCCAGCCGCCGCCGAAGACGTGGAACAGCTCCGGGATCAGGGTGACGGTGAGATGCGCCTCACGCCGCTGCGAGATGCTGAAGTAGAGGAATACCCCGCTCAGGATGAAGTAGGTGACCGCATCCTGCTGCCACTCGAAGGACAGGCCGAGCACATAGCGCCGCGCGACTTCGAGCAGCGCGAGCAGGGTCGAGCCGACGAACAGCACCGCGGCGACGGGCGCAAGGATCCGGTCCTGGAACGCCCGCCAGGCCGCGTACGCCTTCTCGACGACCTCCACTACCTAATGACGATCTTCGACGCGTGCTTCGAGCAGTCGATCTTCTCGATCCACGACGAGCCCGGCGGGTTCTGCCGCGACAGCTCCTGGCCTTCCTTCTTGAAGTTGTCGACCAGCTGCTGCGCCGGCGGCGGCATCTTGGTCTTCTTCCACTTGTCCGGGCCGTCGCCCAGCGCGCCGGTCAGCGCGCTCACTTCCTGCGCAGTCATCCAGTACACGCCCGGCTTGGACGGGTCCTTGGTGCCGTACTTCTCGTAGGTCAGGCGGTCGACGCACCAGTTGAGCTCCTTCTGCAGCGTGATCGTCTCGGCCACCAGCTTCTCGATCGCCTCCTGCGTCGCCTTCGGCTGGCGGTCCCACCAGCGGCGGCTGGCGCTGATCATGTAGTAGTCGCCGGTGAACACGCCGGCGCCGCCGGTGGTGTAGTAGGGCGACTGCTCGCGCACGCCGAGCCAGCCGCCGATGCTGGTCATCAGGCCGTCGATCACGCCCGATTCCAGCGCGCTCGGCACCTCGCCGAAGGCCATCACCACCGGGCTCGCCTTCCACGCCTCGAGCACCGGGTTCTCGGCCGGGCCCATGCTGCGCACCTTGCGGCCGGTGAAGTCGTCCGGCTTGAGGTAGCGCTTCTTGCCGCCCACGCCCATGCCGAAGCTCATGTGGCCCGCGCCGAACACCTTGATCAGCTGCTGCTTCTGCAGCCGGTCGACCAGGAACTGGTAGGTCTTGGTCTTCTCGAAGTTGTCGACCGCGCCGACGGTGGTCAGCACGCCCGGCCCGACCACCGCCATCATGTAGGGATCGACCGGCGCGGCCTTGCCCATCTGCATCCAGGTCATCTCGAGGTTGCCCTGGCGCATCGCCTCGAACGCCTCGGGAATCGTGTACAGCGCGCCGGCGTAGTAGAGGCGCGCCTCGCTGCCCGGCAGTACCTGCGGCAAGCGCTCGCCGAAGTGCTTCATGGCGAGGCCCGCGGGATGCGGCGCGGGCGCGAAGTCGGCGACGAAGCGCAGGACCACGGGCTTGGCCTGCGCGAGGGCGGCAAGCGGCGCGGCGAGCGCGCACGCGAGCGCGAGCGACAGCAGTCGGTTCTGGTTCATTGATCCTCCTCCTCGAAACGAGTAGATTCTGCCGGAGGAGGAGCTAAATGAGGAAGCTAATTTTCGGCGCGGCCGCCGTCGCGCTGCTCGTCGCCTGCCAGACCAGCCCGACTGACGACCCGCCGCGGGCCACTGCTGCATTGCAACCTACCAAGGGGAACAAGGCCTTCGGCGAGGCGACGTTCGAGCAGGCCGGCGACAAGGTGCGGGTCATCGTGTTCGCGCAGGGGCTCAAGCCCAATGCCGAGCACGGCTTCCACATCCACGAGGCCGGCGACTGCAGCTCGGGCGACGGCATGAGCGCGAAGGGCCACTTCAATCCGCACGGCAAGCCGCACGGCAACCCGGCGTCGCCCGAGCGCCACGCCGGCGACCTGCCGTCGCTCAAGGCGGACAAGGGCGGCCGCGCGAAGATCGACGTCACCATCGACGCGGTGTCGATCGGCCAGGGCGCGGGCAACATCGTCGGCCGCGGCCTGATCATCCACGCCGACCCGGACGACTACAAGACGCAGCCCACCGGCAACGCCGGCGCGCGGCTCGCCTGCGGCGTGATCAAGGCCGGCTGACGCCGGTGTCCGTCGCGCCCGATTCCCCGGAGGCGCGGCAGCTACTCGACGCCATCGACCGCTGGCTGGCGCGCGAAGTGGCGCCGCGCGTGATGCAGCTCGAGCGCGACGACGTCTGGCCCGAGCAGATGGTCGCGCGCATGCGCGAGCTGGGCCTGTTCGGCGCCACCATCTCGCCCGAGTACGGCGGCCTCGGCCTGTCTGCGCAGCTCTACGCGCGCATCGTCTCGCGCATCTCGGAAGTCTGGATGTCGCTCACCGGCATCTTCAACTCGCACCTGATGATGGCGCTGCTGGTCGAAAAGTATGGCTCCGCTTCCTTAAGGGAGACTTATTTGCCGCGGTTCGCGAGCGGCGAGCTGCGCGGCGGCCTGGCGCTCACCGAGCCCAATGCGGGCACCGACCTGCAAGCCATCAGGACGCGGGCCGCAAGGGAGGGCGCCGTCTACAGGCTGAACGGCACGAAAACCTGGATCTCGAACGGGATCCACGGCTCGTGCTTCGCGGTGCTGGTGAAGACCGATCCCGGCGCCGAGCCGAGGCACAAGGGCATGAGCATGTTCCTGTGCGAGAAGGGGCCCGGCTTCAGCGCCGGCCGCAAGCTCGAGAAGCTGGGCTACAAGGGTATCGACTCGGCGGAGCTCGCTTTCCAGGACTACCTGGTGCCCGCGGCAAACCTGATCGGCGAGGAGGGGCGCGGCTTCCAGCAGGCGGTCGGCGGCCTCGAGCTGGGGCGGATCAACGTCGCCGCGCGCGGCGTCGGCGTCGCCGCGGCCGCGCTGGCCGAGGCGCTGAAGTACGCCCGGCAGCGCGAGACCTTCGGCAAGCCGATCGCCGAGCACCAGGCGATCCAGCTCAAGCTGGGCGAGATGGCCACCCGGGTCGAGGCGGCGCGCCTGCTGGTGCGCAACGCAGCCGAGATCTACGACCGCGGCGAGCGCTGCGACCTGGAGGCTGGAATGGCCAAGTACTTCGCCAGCGAGGCGGCGTTCGAGAATGCGCACGAGGCGCTGCGCATCCACGGCGGTTACGGCTATTCGAAGGAGTTCGCGGTAGAACGCCTCTACCGGGACGCGCCGCTGCTCTGCATCGGGGAGGGCACGAACGAGATGCAGCGCATCCTGATCGCCCGGCGGCTGCTCGAGCGTCAAAATTCTTAAAGGGTCTTTTCCGCCGCGCGCGCCCGGTACAAGATGTGCGCATGCCGGGCAGAATCGGAAAAAGCTATCCCCGCGCCGAGCGTACCGTCCCGATCCAGCCGGCGGCCAGGCCGCGCGCGCGCCGCTACGGCGCGATCGGCGGCTTCATCGCGCTGCTTTCCGCGCTCGGCGTGCTCGGCTGGCTGATTTTCCGCTAGCCAGGCCCCGCCTGACCCACTGCGCGAAGCGGTGGGCGTCGAACTCCTGCGGCACATAGTGGCCGTGCTCGAAGGGCAGGGCGTGGATCCCCTGCTGCTGCCACTCGCAGTTCCGCGCGTCCTGCGCGTTGGTGACCTCCCACAGCTTGACGTAGTGCCGCAGGTCGGCTTCCTTCAGCGGCAGGTGGCGCGGCTCGAACAGCCAGTCGTAGACGATGCGCACGCTCTCGGGCCCGGTGGGGAACATGATGTGCGAGTTGACGTAGTCGGGCTGGATGTTGAGGAACAGGTTGGGCAGCACGGTCTCGGCGGCGTAGATCCGGCTGCGCTCTTCGTCATTCAGGTTCTCGAAGGGGGAAAGCCTGGCCGTGCCATCCATGGTCAGCGTCCTCGCGCCGGCCTTGTATTCGGGTTTCGAAGAGCATTTTTCGGAAAGTCCCCAGGCGCCGGCTTCCTGATACGCGGTGACGACCCGGCATAGCTCGGGATGCACCGGCGGGCAGTGGAAGCACTCGGCGAAGTTCTCCGCCAGCAGCTTCCAGTTCGCCTTCACGTCGGCGACGATGCGCTTGCCGATGCGCAGATCTTGAAATTTGTAGTTCCGGTACTTTTCCTGCAGCCCTGCGGTCCCTCTTGCCTGCGCCAGGTTCACGAAAACGAAACCACCCCAGGTGTCCACGGAGACGTCGAACAGAGGAAAGTCCTCGGGCTTGAAGTCCGGCGTCTCCATGCGCCGCGGCGTGCCGACCAGCTTTCCTTCCAGGTCGTAGGTCCAGGCGTGGTAGGGACACACGATGCGGCCGCGCGCGAACTTGCCGGATCCCTTCTCGCACAGGATCGAGCCGCGGTGGCGGCAGGTGTTGTGGAAGGCCTTCAATCCGGATTCATTGCGCAAGATGACCAGCGACTGGCTGCCAATGCGCACCGTGATCCAGTCCCCCGGCGAGGAAATCTCCTCCTCGCGGCAGGCGGCGACCCAGCCGCGGTACCAGAACGCGTCCAGCTCCTTCCGGTAGTGCCCGGGGTCGTGGTACCAGGGCGCCGGCAGACCGGCTTCGAGGCGCTCGAGGGCCTTCCTTGCCATGCCCCAAGAGTACGGCTATAGTCGCCGCATGCAACAGGCCATGCTTCTTGCGGTCCTCCTCTCGGCGCTCCTCGCGCTGGGCCTGCTGCTGCGCCCCGCGCGCTAAATTCCCCTACCCACAATTCGAGCAACTACCGGCCCGCCCACAAGGCGGACAGGGATAACTCCATCCTCATCCAGGGATATGCCATGAGCACAGACAACTTGATCATCTTCGACACCACCATGCGCGACGGCGAGCAGAGCCCGGGCGCGTCCATGACCAAGGACGAGAAGCTGCGCATCGCCCGCGCCCTGGAGCGGATGAAGGTCGACGTGATCGAGGCGGGCTTCCCGGCCTCCTCCAACGGCGACTTCGAGGCGGTGAAGGCGATCGCCGGGATGGTGAAGGACTCCACCGTCGCCGGCCTGTGCCGCGCCAACGACCGCGACATCCAGCGCGGCATCGACGCGCTGAAGGGGGCGAAGCGCTGGCGGGTGCACACCTTCATCGCCACCAGCGCGCTGCACATGGAGAAGAAGCTGCGCATGAGCCCCGAGCAGGTCTACGAGCAGGCGAAGCTCGCCGTGCGCTATGCGAAGAACGCCTGCCCCGACGTCGAGTTCTCGCCCGAGGACGGCAGCCGCTCGGACGTCGACTTTCTCTGCCGCGTGCTGGAAGCGGTGATCAAGGAGGGCGCCACTACCATCAACGTTCCCGATACGGTGGGCTACGCGGTTCCCGAGCAGTTTGGTCACTTTATCAAGACCCTTAGAACCAAAATTCCGAATTCGGACAAGGCGGTCTGGTCCGTGCACTGCCACAACGACCTCGGCATGGCGGTCGCCAACTCGCTCGCCGCGGTGCAGATCGGCGGCGCGCGCCAGATCGAGTGCACCATCAACGGCCTCGGCGAGCGCGCCGGCAACACCTCGCTGGAGGAAGTCGTGATGGCGGTGCGCACGAGGAAGGACTTCTTCGGCTTGAAAACCGGCATCGATACGACGCACATCGTTCCCACTTCCCGCCTGGTGTCGCAGATCACCGGCTTCGTGGTGCAGCCCAACAAGGCGGTGGTCGGCGCGAACGCCTTCGCGCATGCCTCCGGCATCCATCAGGATGGGGTGCTGAAAGCGCGCGACACCTACGAGATCATGCGCGCCGAGGACGTGGGCTGGGCGGCCAACAAGATCGTGCTCGGCAAGCTTTCCGGCCGCAACGCCTTCAAGCAGCGCCTGAAGGAGCTCGGCGTCGAGCTGGAGAGCGACGACGCGGCGAACAAGGCGTTCCAGCGCTTCAAGGACCTGGCCGACAAGAAGGCGGAGATCTTCGACGAGGACCTGCTCGCGCTGGTGGCGCAGGAGGCGGGCGCCGCCGCCGACGAGCACTGGCAGCTGGTGACCATGAACCAGGCGAGCGGCATGGGGCAGAAGCCTCACGCTTCGGTGGTCCTGACGGAAAAAAATGTGGAGAAGAAAGCCGATTCGCAGGGCGACGGCCCGGTCGACGCCACCTTCAAGGCGATCGAGACCCTGGCGAAGAGCGGCGCCGAGCTGCTGCTCTACTCCGTCAACGCGGTGACCCAGGGCACCGAGTCGCAGGGCGAGGTGACCGTGCGCCTGTCGAAGGGCGGCCGCATCGTCAACGGCGTCGGCGCCGACACCGACATCGTGGTGGCCTCGGCCAAGGCCTACATCAGCGCGCTGAACAAGCTCGAGAGCAAGGCGGAGCGGGTGAATCCGCAGTACGGTAAGGTCTAGCCGAACGGGGAGGGAGGATGGAAGCCAGGATCAAGCGTTTCGGGGGCATGCTGGTGGACGCGTTCCATTACCTGGCGCTGTTCGCCATCGGCGGCGCCATCGTCTGGTCGGCGGGCTTCGCTTTCCTCGGCATGGCGGCCAAGGGCCATGCCTCGATCGACGACATCCTGCTGCTGTTCATCTACCTCGAGCTCGGCGCGATGGTCGGCATCTACTTCAAGACCAACCACATGCCGGTGCGCTTCCTGATCTACGTCGGCATCACCGCGCTGACCCGGCTGCTGGTCGGCGACATCGCCACCCACCACAAGCTCGACTGGGGCATCGTCATGGTGTCCGGCGCGATCCTGCTGCTCGCGCTCGCCAACCTGGTCGTGCGCTATGGCTCGGCGCGCTACCCTTCCACGCCGACCGCCGACCGACCCTGAAGATGCGCCGCACGTGGCTGTTCGTGCCCGGCGCCGACGAGCGCGCGCACGCGGCGGCGGCGCGCTCCGGCGCCGACGTCATCATCCTCGAGCTGGAAGACTTCACGCCGCCTGAATTGCGCGCCAAGGCCCGCGCGCTCTCCGGCAAGGCGTTCGCGCTGTGGCGGCAAGCCGGCGCGCTGGCGGCGGTGCGGGTGAATCCGCTGGAGAGCTGCGGCCGCGAGGACCTCGCCGGCGTCGCCCGCGCCGACGTGGTGATGATGTCCAAGGTGGCGGCGCCCGAGCAGGTGCGCGCGCTCGCCGCGCTGGCCGCGGGCGTCGAGCTGGTGCCGAACGTGGAAACCGCCGCCGGCCTGCTGCGCATCCAGGAAATCGCCCGCGCTGACGCGCGCGTCACCGCCCTGCTGGTGGCGAGCGAGGACATGGTCGCCGACCTCGGCACCGAGCGCAGCCGCGGCGGCGAGGAACTCGCCTACGTGCGGGCGCGCTTCCTGGTCGAATGCCGCGCCGCCGGCGTCGAGGCGATCGATTGCCCCTATACCTTCAGCGACGCGAAGGGGGCGGCCGCGGATGCGCGCTACGCGAAGCGCCTCGGCTACCG
>DASUZH010000379.1:0-5525 GCA_036376975.1 Burkholderiales bacterium
AATAAATGGGGTCAGACCCCATTTATTTCTGAGGTAGGCGGTGATTCCGTCATTCCCGCGAAAGCGGGAATCCATGGGTCCCCGCTTTCGCGGGGACGACGAAAACAAGACGACTAAATGAGAAAAATGGGGTCTGTCCCCATTTATTCGCGCCAGTAGCGGCGCAGCCGCGCCGGCACCAGCTTCTGCATCCGTCCCTCGCCTTCCTTCTGCAGGAAGTCGACGAAGGCCTGCGCCACCGCCGGCAGGCGCTTGCCCTGTCGGTGCACCGCGAACCACGATCGGCGCACCGGCAGCTCGGCGATGTCGAGCACCGCCAGGCGCCGCGACTGCACCTCGAGGCCGATGGCGTGCGTCGACAGGAAGGCGACGCCGAAGCCCGCCGCCGCGGACTGCTTGACGGTCTCGTTGTTGGAAGCCTCGATGGCGATCGCCGGCTTGATGCGCGCGCGGCGCAGCGTCTCGTCCATCACCTCGCGCGTCAGCGAGCCGTGCTCGCGGGCGATGAACGGCTCGCGCGCCAGCGCGGCGAGCCCGTGGCGGCCGCGCGCCAGGCGGTGGCCGGGCGCCGCCACCACCACGATCGGGTTGGCGGCGAAGGCGGCGGCGGCGAACTCGGCGCCATCGGGCTGCTGCGCCACCACCGCCAGGTCGACCAGGTTGTGGTCGAGCCGGCGCATCAGCTCCTCGCGGTTGCACACCGACAGCGCCACCTGCACGCCGCGGTGGCGCTCGCAGAACGCGGCCAGCAGGGCGGGCAGGAAGAAGTCGCCCGCGCTGATCACGCCGACGTTGAGCAGGCCGCCCTCGACGCCGCGCAGCGCGCCGAGCTCCTCCTCGACCGCGCGCACCTGGCCGAGGATCGCGGTGCTGGCGCGCAGCAGCGCGCTGCCGGCGGCGGTGAGGTACAGGCGCCGGCCGAGCCGCTCGAACAGCGGGCTGCGCGCCTCGCGCTCGAGCTGCGCGATCTGCATCGACACCGCCGGCGGCGACAGGTGCAGCTCCTCGGCGGCGCGCGCGAACGACAGGTGGCCGGCGGCGGAGGCGAAGATGCGCAGCTGGCGCAGCGTGGCGTGCTTCAACTTAAGGAGTCCTTAACAAGGTCGTAAACAGGTTTAACTGGACTAACCATCGGCCACCCTACCATGCTGCTGCGAAGCGGGTAAAGGAGGCGGATCATGGTCGACCACGAGGCACTCGCCGACGCGCTGCGCGCGCTCGGCATGCTGTACGGCGGCGCCGGCGGCGTCGCCGAGGCCGCGCGCGGCGCGGCGAACGAGCACGAGGCGATCCGCGCCTACATCCTGCGCGAGCGGCCGCACATGCTGCAGAGCTACGACATCGACGCGCTGGTCGCGCTGGTGCGCGAGGCGATGCGCAGCGGGGCGGGCGCGCACCCCAGCCTCGAGCAGTTCGGCCCGGCGCGCTAGATGACGACAGTCTGCATCGTCGGCGCGGGCGCGATCGGCGGCTACCTGGCCGCGCACCTCGCGCAGGCCGGCACCCAGGTCACGCTGGTCGCGCGCGGCGCGCAGCTCAACGCGATCCGCAGCTGCGGCCTGACGCTGATCGAGAACGGCGCCGAGACCAACTACCGCTTGCGCGCGGTGGGCCGCCCTGCCGACGCCGGCCCGCACGACGTGGTGGTGCTCGGCGTCAAGGCGCATCAGATCGCGCCGATCGCCGCCGAGCTGCCGGCGCTGCTTCATGCCGGCACCACCGTGGTGCCGATGCAGAACGGAATTCCCTGGTGGTACTTCCACGGCCTCGCCGGCCCGCACGAGGGGCGCCGCGTCGACGCGGTCGATCCCGGCGGCGCCATCGCAGCGGCGATCCCGGCGCAGTCGGTGGTGGGCTGCGTGGTCTACCCGGCATGCGAGATCGAGGCGCCGGGCCTGATCCGCCATGTCGAGGGCAACCGTTTTCCGCTCGGCGAGCTGGATGGCCGCGTCACGCCGCGCATCGAGGCGCTGTCGGCGTTGTTCGTGCGCGCCGGGCTGAAGGCGCCGGTGCTGGAGGACATCCGCTCCGAGATCTGGCTCAAGCTGTGGGGCAACCTCGCCTTCAATCCGATCAGCGCGCTCACCCGCAGCACGCT
The DNA here is from genome assembly GCA_036376975.1 of Burkholderiales bacterium. Lineage (GTDB taxonomy): Bacteria > Pseudomonadota > Gammaproteobacteria > Burkholderiales > SG8-39 > SCGC-AG-212-J23. Next base: position 2,099 of record DASUZH010000379.1, read on the forward strand.
CGACCGCATCTGCGCCGAGCCCGGCACGCGCTCGCTCGCCGCCGGCATGATGCAGGAGGCGCAGCAGGTGGCCGAGAGCCTCGGCGCGCGCTTCCGCGTCTCCATCGAGCGGCGCATCGAGGGCGCCGCCAAGGTGGGCGCGCACCGCACCTCGATGCTGCAGGACGTCGAGGCCGGCCGGCAGACCGAGATCGAGGCGCTGGTCGGCGCGGTGATCGAGCTGGCGCGCCTCACCGCCACGCCGGTGCCGCGCATCGAGGCGGTCTACGCCTGCACGCGGCTGCTCGCCGCCTGAATTCGAACCTCCGGAGATCCCCATGGCAGGACGCAACTTCCTCTTCGTGCCCGGCCCCACCAACATCCCCGACCGCATCCTGCGCTCGATGATGGTGCCGATGGAGGACCACCGCTCGCCGCGCTTCCCCGAGCTCGCGCGCGGCCTGTTTCCCGGCCTGCTGCAGGTGTTCGGCTGCAGCGAGGGCGAGGCGTTCATCTTCCCCGCCACCGGCACCGGCGCCTGGGAGGCGGCGCTCGCCAACACGCTGTCGCCGGGCGACCGCGTGCTGGCGCCGCGCTTCGGCCAGTTCAGCCACCTGTGGATCGACATGATGCAGCGCCTCGGCCTCGAGGTGCAGGTGCTCGACTGCGAGTGGGGCGAGGGCGCGCCCGAGGCGCGCATCGCCGAGGCGCTGCGCAACGACATCGACCAGCGCATCAAGGGCGTGATGGTGGTGCACAACGAGACCTCGACCGGCGTCACCAGCGACCTCGCCGCGGTGCGCTGCGCGATCGACGCGGTGCGCCATCCGGCGCTGCTCTACGCCGACGCGGTGAGCTCGCTCGGCTCGCTCGACTTCCGCATGAGCGAGTGGCGCGTCGACCTGGCGGTGTCGGGCTCGCAGAAGGGCCTCATGCTGCCCGCCGGCCTGGGCATCGTCTGCGCCAGCCCGCGCGCGCTCGAGGCGGCCGGCCGCGCGCAGTGCCGCCGCGCGTTCTTCGACTTCGCCGACATGCGGCGCGCCAACGCCGACGGCTACTTTCCCTACACGCCGTCGCTGCCGCTGCTCTACGGCCTGCGCGAGTCGCTCGGCATGCTGCTGGCGGAGGGCCTCGAGGCGGTGTTCGCGCGCCACCGGCGCCTCGCGGCGGGCGTGCGCGAGGCGGTGGCCGCATGGGGCCTGGGGCTTTGCGCGCGCCACCCGCGCTGGTACTCCGACACCGTCACCGCCGTGCTGATGCCGCCGCGCGCCAACGCCGCGCAGGTGATCGACGCCGCCTTCCGCCGCTACAACCTGTCGCTCGGCACCGGCCTCGGCCAGCTCGCCGGGCGCGTGTTCCGCATCGGCCACCTCGGCGACCTGAACGAGCTGATGCTGCTCGGCGCGCTCGGCGGGGTGGAGATGGCGCTCGCCGACGCCGGCGTCAGGATCAAGCCGGGCAGCGGCGTCGCCGCCGCGCAGCAGTACTGGCGCGACGCCGATGCCGCGCCGAAGCGCAGGCCGGCGCGCGCCGGCGCGGCGTTCGCCGGGTATCCGGCGGCCTAGGCCGCATGCAGGGCATCGTCGTCCTCGAACGCGACTCGCTCGACGCGGTGCTGCGCCGGCCGTCGTTCCCGCATACCTGGAAGGAGTACGGCAAGGTCGCGGCGGCGGACCTGGCCGACTGCCTGCGCGGCGCCAGCATCGCGCTGGTCAACAAGACGCCGCTCTCCGGCGAGACCCTCGGCCGCCTGCCCGAGCTGAGGCTGGTCGCGGTGGCGGCGACCGGCACCGACAACATCGACCTGGCGGCCTGCGCGGCGCGCGGCATCACGGTGTCGAACGTGCGCGGCTACGCCGAGCACACCGTCCCGGAGCACGCCTTCGCGCTGATCCTCGCGCTGCGGCGCAACCTGCTCGCCTATCGCGAGGACGTGCGGCGCGGGCTGTGGCAGCGGTCCGACGCGTTCTGCCTCGCCGGCCACCCGGTGCGCGACCTGCACGGCGCCACCCTCGGCATCTTCGGCGAGGGCAGCATCGGGCAGGGCACCGCCGCCATCGCGCGCGCGTTCGGCATGCGGGTGCTGTTCGCCGACCACGCGCCGCCGAAGGCCGCCGGGGTGGAGTTCACCCCGGCCGAACGGGTGCTGGCCGAGGCCGACGTGGTCTCGCTGCATCTGCCGCTCACGCCGCAGACGCGCAACCTGATCGGCGCGCGCGAGCTGGCGCTGATGAAGCCCGACGCCCTGCTCATCAACACCGCGCGCGGCGGGCTGGTCGACGAGCAGGCGCTGGCGCAGGCGATGCGCAAGGGCGCCATCGCGGGGGCGGGCTTCGACGTGCTGAGCGTCGAGCCGCCGCGGCAGGGCAACCCGCTGCTCGAGCTCGACCTGCCGAACTTCATCCTCACGCCGCACGTGGCGTGGTCGGGGCGCCAGGCGATGCAGGCGCTCGCCGACCAGCTGATCGACAACGTGGAAGCCTTCGTGCGCGGCGAGCCGCGCAACGTCTGCCGCTAGGCTGCCTTTAGCGCGGCTTCTTGCGCTACGCGTTCCTGGCGCGGATCCGGCTATGCGCGCGCAGATCGTTCTGCACGCGCGAGATGCCGGCAACGGACGCGGCAACCTCGCCCGCGGCGGCGAGCTGGTCCTCATCGTCCACCAGCCCGCCCAGCGTCGCCACGGCGGCTTCCACCGCGACCACGATGCGCGCCGGGCGCGTGCGCGGGTCGGCGCGCAGCGCGGCGCGCGTCTTGCTCTGCAGCGCGACGTCGGCGAGCGCGCGGCGCGAGGCGTCGCTCTCGGCGAACTCGGCCGAGCGCACCAGCTTGAGGATCTCCTCGACGCATTGCGCCACGGTGACCCGCTCGGTGTTGAGCACCAGGTCGTAGTGCGAGGAATCGGCCCAGTCGACGTTGAAGTAGCGGCGCATGATCGCGCCCTGCGCCTCGTCGCTGCGGCGCAGCTCCTCGTCGACGAAGTCGGCGTCGTCGGTGCGCAGCCGCTCGAGCATGCGCTGGTGGCGCAGCGCGTGCGGCGCGCAGACGCGCACCCTGACCACGTGCGGCACGCGGCGCAGCAGGTGGGTGGCGCCCCAGCCGCGGATCACCGCGCCCTTGCCGCGCATGGCGAGGCTGCACAGCTCGTCCTCGGTGAAGATCGACAGGCTGGTCTCGTCGGCGGTGAGCCGCTCGAGGATGCCGGCCTGGCCGTCGAGCAGGCGGATGACGTGGCTCTTGCGCAGCCGCATCTTGTCGGCCAGCGAGTCGATGATCTCGTGGTGCACCACCGGCAGGCCGAGCTCCTGCGCCAGCCCGGCGGCGACGTCCTTGCCGAGCGAGCCCATCTCCCTGGTCATCGCAACGATCGCCATCGCGCCTCCTTGCGCCCGGCTAGTAGTTGAACTTCTGCCCGCGGCCGATCACCGTCAGCTCGACGAACGAGCTGCCG
>DASUZH010000380.1:0-3755 GCA_036376975.1 Burkholderiales bacterium
GTCGCCATGCCCTGTTTGTGCCACCTGCCGCCGGGCAGGACAAGGAACTATGCCGCGCGGCGGGCCCTGGTCGAGAGGGAATAGCAGTAGCGGCGCAGCCGGCCGAGGTCGGCGGTCTCGATCGCCTGGCGCAGGAAGTCCATGTTGCGGTCGATCTCGGCCTGGTACAGGTTGCCGCCGTCGAAATGGGCGGCGGCGTAGCGGTCGACCCCGCCGAGCTTGCGGTCGATGCGCGCGCGCGCGACGTACTCGTAGAAGCCCGGCGTCTTCAACACCAGGTCCTCGGGCGAGGCGTAGCGCACCAGCTCCCTGCCGTCGGGCAGCGTCTCGCGCGCCACGTTGCCGGCGACGAACTCGCGATACAGGAACTCGCGGCATTTCTCGAGGTACATGCGGTCCGACATCTGGCCGAGCAGGTCGGCGGTGCCGACCATGCAGCCGAGCAGGCGGTCCTTCGGCTGGTCGACGCGGATGTCCTCGATCTCCATCTCGTAGCCGGTGAAGTGCACCAGCTGCGTCGCCACCGGCGCCTCCGCGGCGAAGCCGATGCGCGGCAGGTACGCCGCGACGAAATCCGCGCTGCGGCTGACGTGCACCTTGGTGAACACCGCGCCGTTCTCGACCTCGCTCTCGGAGCTGCGCTTGAGGTAGCCGGTGTCGTGCAGCAGCGCGACCAGCATGCCGAGCATCGCGCGCCGCGCGCCGAGGCGGTCGGCGTCGGCGCTGGCGCGCTCGTGGCCGTCGATCAGCCGCGCCATGGCGAGCGTCATGTCGAGCGTGTGGCGCAGGTCGTGGTACAGCGTGTCGCAGGCGAGGTAGCCCGGGTAGGCGCCCTCGAACAGCGCCGCGAAGTCGTCGAAGGCGCGCGCCAGCGGGGCGAAATCCGCGCCCGGAAAGCGCTCGCCGAACAAGCCAAGCACGGCGTCGCGGACCTGCCGCGGGTCCTCGACGTTGACGCGATTGGTGACGTCGTTCTGGTTTAGACGATCCTGCATGACCGCCGCGCGGCGGACCTCCCCTTGCCCGAAATTATCCGTCCCGGTCGAGGGGAAAACAACGGGAGACGGCCGGTAAGCCGGGTTCTGTGATCCCGGGCCGGGCGAACCCGGCTGGGACTGGCAGCCATTCCTCTGGACCTGAAGTTACCCACAGGCCTCGAGCCACCTACCCGCAAGCTTCGGCCGAGCCGGCCTCCGACCGGGACGCGAGTCCCGGCTGCGCTTGCCTATTTGGTGTTGCTCCGGATGGAGGTTGCCGCGTTTCACCCCCGATACTTTCGTATCGGGACTCGTCTCTGTGGCCCTATTCGTCACGTCGCCGTGCCAGGGGGTTACCCTGCATCCTGCTCTGCGGAGCCCGGACTTTCCTCCATCCCCGCGGACGCGGGGACAGCGGCTGCCTGGCCGACTCCCGAGGCTATTTTATCGCGCCATCACGCCTGAACGGCCGGAAGTAGCGTTCCTCGGAGTAGAACGCGGCGTCTTGCGACGGGTACCAGCCCGGATAGCCGAAGATCGGCAGCGGCGCCATGTCGCGAGGCGTGGCCAGCGCGGGGAGGGACGCCAGCCATGTTTCGGCTGCGGCATCCGGATCGGAGCCGGGCGGAGCGAAGATCACCTTGCAGGTGATGCCCGGCCGCGGCTCGAGCGCCTGCTCAAGCACCGCGTGGCCGAGAACGTGCAGTTTCATGGTGCGCAGCACCTCTGCCCGCCGCTCCCAGAACAGCTCCTTCCACCTGAACTCCTTCTGAAGGTCTTGCAGCGCAGGCGGAGCGCTCACCACGGCGCCGCCTTCGTCGAAAATAGTCAGCAGGTCGCGCAGGCGGCCGCGCTTGCCGCCCTCGCGCGGAATCTCGGCCGCGTGCATGGCATTGATGCGCGCCTTGGTGCGCGGAAACGCGAGCCAGGCGAGCGCGTTGAAGAGATCGTGCAGGCTGTCCGGACGCGTCTGCACGCATCCGGTCTTGAACACCTTGATCTCGTAATAGGGGTCGGCGGCGGCCGGGGGCACGAAGCGCACCGCGCGGCCTCCCGCCGTGCGCAGCCCCGCTTCCTCGGCGAGCGCGTTGAGCCGGTGCAGGGTGGCATCGCCGCCGAGCCGCGCGCGCCACGGGCGCACCGCGTCGAAGACCGGGTGCGCTAGGTCGAGAGCTTCCAGGGCAGGATCTCGCCGGCGCGCAGCGGCACCAGCTGCTCCGCGCCGAAGCGCAGCGTCTCCGGCACCTTCCAGTCCTCGCGCACCAGGGTGAGGGTGTCGCGGCTCGGCGGCAGGCCGTAGAACTGCGCGCCGAACTGCGCGGCGAAGCCCTCCAGCTTGTCGAGGGCGCCGGCTTCCTCGAAGGCGATGGCGTAGAGCTCGATGGCGGCGTGCGCGGTGTAGATCCCGGCGCAGCCGCAGTCGGCCTCCTTCGCCTTCTGCGAGTGCGGCGCGCTGTCGGTGCCGAGGAAGAACTTCGGGTTGCCCGAGGTGGCGGCCTCCACCAGCGCCTCGCGGTGCTCCTCGCGCTTGAGCACCGGCAGGCAGTAGTGGTGCGGCCGGATGCCGCCCATGAACAGCGCGTTGCGGTTCATCAGCAGGTGGTGCGCGGTGATGGTGGCGGCGACGTTCGGCCCGGTCACCTCGACGAACTGCGCCGCGTCGCGGGTGGTGATGTGCTCGAGCACCACCTTCAGGTCGGGAAAGCGCTCGAGCAGCGGGCTGAGCACCTCCTCGAGGAACGCCTTCTCGCGGTCGAACACGTCGACTGCGGGATCGGTGGACTCGCCGTGCACCAGCAGCGGCAGGCCCATCTGTGCCATTTTCTCCAGCGCGTGGAAGCAGCGCGACAGGCGCGTGACGCCCTCGTCGGAGTGGGTGGTGGCGCCCGCCGGATAGAGCTTGACGCCGAACACGCGGCCGGAAAGCTTGGCGCGGGCGATTTCCTCCGCCGGCGTGTCGTCGGTCAGGTAGAGCGTCATCAGCGGTTCGAAGGTCGAGCCCTCGGGGAGCGCGCCCAGGATCCGCTCGCGGTAGTGCAGCGCCTGCTGCGTGGTGCGCACCGCCGGCTTCAGGTTGGGCATCACGATGGCGCGGCCGAAGCGCCGCGCGGTGTCGGCGAGGACCGATGCCATCGCCGCGCCGTCGCGCAGGTGCAGGTGGAAGTCGTCCGGGCGCTTGATGGTGAGGCGGTCCATCGACAGCCGAATTTTACTTGGAGCGGGCGAGGGCCTTGCGATACAGCTCGTTGCGGGGCGCGCCGGAGATGCGGGCGGCGAGCTTCGCCGCCTCGCTCGGCGGCAGGGCTTCGAGCAGGATCGCCAGCACGCGGTCGGCATCGGGGCCGGCGGCCGGCGCCGCCTCGCCGGGGGCGAGGACGAGGACGAACTCGCCTTGCTGGCGATGCGCGCCGCCTGCCAGCCAGGCGGCGGCGCGCTCCAGCGGCAGGCGCGCCACCTCCTCGAACTTCTTGGTCAGCTCGCGGGCCAGCAGCACCTCGCGCTGGCCGCCGAACCGCTCCCGCAGGTCCTCGAGCGTGGCGGCGATGCGGTGCGGCGCTTCGTACAGGATCACCGGCCAGGGCAGCTCGAGCGCCTCGAGCGCCTTGCGGCGCGCGCTCTTCGCCGGCGGCAGGAAGCCGGCAAAAAGGAACCGCTCGGCGGAGAAGCCGCTGACCGAGAACGCGGCGGCCGCGGCGCTGGGTCCGGGGACCGGGCTGACGCGGATGCCGGCGCGGTGCGCCGCGTCGACCAGCAGCGCGCCCGGATCGGACAGGCCGG
>DASUZH010000381.1:0-9641 GCA_036376975.1 Burkholderiales bacterium
GTTCGCCGAGCGCGGCATCGACAAGAAGAAGACCCGCGTGCTCGGCTCCGGCGAGACCACCGCGGAAGCCGCGCTGAAGAGCATGGGCGACACCGCGCTCGACATCATCACCGCCTGGCACTACGACTACATGTCGAGCAACCCGCTCAACCAGAAGTTCGTCAAGGAGTACAACGGCGTGGCCGGCGGCCGCAACCCGGACTTCTTCTCGATCGGCGGCTACGACGGCATGCACGCCATCTACGAGGCGCTGAAGAAGTCGGGCGGCAAGACCGACGGCGACTCGCTGATCGCCGCCGCCAAGGGCCTCAAGTGGGACAGCCCGCGCGGCCCGATGATGATCGACCCCGACACGCGCGACGTGGTGCAGAACGTCTACATCCGCCGCGTGCAGAAGGTGAACAACGAGCTGGTCAACGTCGTGTTCGACACCGTGCCGATGGTGAAGGACCCGGCCGGGGAGCGCCGCAAGCAAGGCGCCGCCAAGAAGTAGATCTCGTCAACGGGGTCAGGACCCTTTTCGGCAGAAAAGGCCTGACCCCTTTCTACGCCTAGGCAATGCTCAGCTCACTCGCCACCGTGCTGTTCGACGGCTTCGCCTACGGCATGCTGCTCTTCATGCTGTCGGTGGGGCTGTCGGTGACGCTGGGGATGATGAACTTCGTCAACCTGGCGCACTACGCCTTCGCCGTGATCGGCGGATACGCCACGGTGACCATCGTCAACAAGCTCGGCTGGAACTTCTTCGTCTCGCTGCCGCTCGCCTTCGCCGTGGCGGCGCTGGTCTCCGTGGCCCTGGAGCGCGTGCTGTTCCGTCGGCTGTACCGCGCGTCGGACCTCGACCAGTGCCTTCTCACCATCGGCATCGCGTTCATCACCATCGCGGTATTCGCCTGGTTCTACACCAGCGAGCCGCAGTCGGTGCCCGCGCCGCTGCCGCGCGACAAGCCGTTCTCCATCCTCGGCGCGCAGTTCGGCCAGTACCGCACGTTCCTCATCGTCTTTGGCCTTGCGGTCACGGCAGTATTGATTTTGTTATTGGAAAAAACCAGGTTTGGTGCGCAGGTGCGCGCCGCCGTAGACAACCAGCGCATGGCGCGCGGCCTGGGCATCGACGTGGAGCGCGCGTTCATGATCACCTTCGCGCTCGGCGGAGGGCTCGCCGGGCTAGGCGGCGCCCTCTCGATCGAGGTGATCGGACTCGATCCGAGCTTCGCGCTGAGCTACCTGCTGGTCTACGTGCTCATCGTGGTGGCGGTCGGCGGCCTGGGATCGATCGGCGGCTCCTTCGTCGCCGCCACCGTGCTGGGCATCACCGAGACCGCGGGCAAGTACTACTTCCCCTGGCTCGGCGCATTCCTCATCTATCTGGTGATGGTGGCGATCCTCATGTGGCGTCCGGCGGGCCTGTTTGGCAAACGCTAGCTCCATTGCCGGCACGCATTTTCAGTCCAAGGTGCGCTGGCACCCGCTGGAGTACGCGTTCTGGGCGTGCACCCTGCTGCCGTTCGTCCTCGCGCCAAACTACCTCTCGCTCGCCAGCCAGATCGCGATCACCGCGCTGTTCGCCCTGTCGCTCGACCTGATCCTCGGCTACGCCGGCATCGTTTCGCTCGGCCATGCCGCGTTCTTCGGCGTCGGCGCCTACAGCGCCGGGCTCCTCGCCAAGCACTACTGGGCCGAACCCCTCAGCGGGCTGCTGGCAGCCGCGGTCGCCGCCGGCATCGCCGGCTATGCGCTCAGCCACGTCGTGGTGCGCTTCCGCCACCTCGCGCTGATCATGCTCACCATGGGCTTCGGCCTGCTGCTGCACGAGGCGGCCAACAGCGCGAGCGCGCTCACCGGCGGCGCCGACGGGCTGCAGGGCTTCAAGGTGCCCGCGGTGCTCGGCTTCAGGTTCGACATGTTCGGCCGCGCGGCCTATGCCTACGCCCTGGTCCTGCTCTTCCTGTGCTTCCTGGTCTGCCGGAGGATCATCCATTCGCCGTTCGGGCTCGCGCTGCGCGGCATCCGCGAGAACGCCACTCGCATGCCGGCGATCGGTGCGCCGAGCCTCGCGCACCTGCGCAAGGCCTACACCATCGCGGCGGTGATGGCGGGCCTCGCCGGCGCGGCGCTGACCCACACCACCTCCACCGTATCGCTCGAGACGCTGTCGTTCGGGCGCTCGGCCGACGTGCTGGTGATCCTGATCCTCGGCGGCGCCGGCCGCCTGTACGGCGGCATCATCGGCGCCATCATCTACATGGTGGCGCGCGACCAGTTCTCGGGCATCAACCCGCAGTACTGGTATTTCTGGATCGGCCTGCTGCTCGTGGCCGTGGTCATGTTCCTGCCCAACGGCGTGCTTGGCGGCCTGAGTGCTCTCCGCAAAAAAGCTCAATAAGAAATTCGGCTCCCTGGTGGTGGCGCAGGACATCGACCTCGCGCTGCCGAAAGGCGTGCGCTACGCGCTGATCGGGCCGAACGGCGCCGGCAAGACCACCCTGATCAACCTGCTCACCGGCATGCTGCGGCCGGACTCCGGGCAGATTTTCCTCGGCGACGAGGAATTCACCTCGCTGCGCCCCGACAAGCGCGTGCACCGCGGCCTCGCGCGCACCTTCCAGATCAACACCCTGTTCCCGCAGCTGACCGCGCTGGAGTCGGTGACGCTCGCGATCCTCGAGCGGGAGAAGAGCGCCGGCATCTGGTGGCGGTCCCTGCCCGCCTACCACGCCGCCGCGGACGAGGCGCATGGAATCCTCGCGTCCTTGCGCCTGGCTGAAGTTGCTCATCGCCAGACAAAGGAGCTCGCATACGGCCAGCAGCGGTTGCTGGAGATCGCGCTCGCGCTCGCCACCCGGCCGCGCGTGCTGCTGCTCGACGAGCCCGCCGCCGGCGTGCCGAAGGACGAGAGCGCCGAGCTGTTCGAGGTCATCGCGCGCCTGTCCGCCGACCTCACCATCCTGTTCATCGAGCACGACATGGAAGTCGTGTTCCGCTTCGCCAGCCGCATCCTGGTGATGGTCGGCGGGCGCATCCTCGTCGAAGGCACGCCGGCGGAAATCTCCGCCGACGAGCGGGTGCGCGAGGTCTACCTGGGCAAGAGGCACCGTGCCGCTGCTTGAGCTCAGCGACGTGCGCGCCGGCTACGGCGATGCCGTGGTGCTCGACGGCGTCTCGCTCGCGGTGCCGGAAAACGGCAGCCTGGCGGTGCTCGGCCGCAACGGCGTCGGCAAGTCGACGCTGCTGATGACCATCATGGGAATGACCCGCGTCACCCGCGGCGAGATTGTCTTCAACGGCAAGAACATTCTGCCGCTGGCTGCGCACCAGCGCGCCCGCCTCGGCCTGGGCTGGGTGGCGCAGGAGCGCGAGGTCTTCCCCTCGCTCAGCGTCGAGGAGAACCTGACGGTGGCCGCCCGCCCCGGCCGCTGGGACCTGGCGTCGGTGTACAGGCTGTTCCCGCGCCTCGACGAGCGCAAGCGCAACATGGGCAACCAGCTCTCCGGCGGCGAGCAGCAGATGCTCGCCATGGCGCGCGCGCTGATGACCAACCCGGCCCTGCTGCTGCTCGACGAGCCGCTCGAGGGCCTGGCGCCGATCATCGTCGACGAGCTCTCAAATTCCCTGAAACAAATGAAAACCATGGGCATCGCGATGGTGCTGGTCGAGCAGCACACCGACCTCGCGCTGTCGCTCACCGACGAGGCGCTGGTCATCGAGCGCGGCGCGATCGTGCACCGCGCGCGCTCGGACGACTTCGCGCGCGACAGCGCGACGCTGGAACGCTACGTCGGCCTGAAGGTCTCATAGAAGAATCCAGCCTCGACCGCTTTCCGTATAGGGGAATCTGGGAGCGGACCTTGCTCCGGAGGTCGTGATGTTCATCCACGCAGTGGGCACGGCGGTGCCCGAAAGGCGCTACTCGCAGCTCGAAGGCTGGGAAGCCCTGCGGGCCTCCAGGCGGTACGAAGCGCTTGGCGCGCCCGCGCGCGCCCTGCTGCAGAGAGTCCTGTGCGGCGACAGCGGCGTGCAGACCCGCCACCTGGCGCTCGATTCGCTCGCGGAAGCCTTCGAAATTGATCCCGACGTCCTGCACGCGCGATTCCGGCGCCACGCGCCGGCGCTGGCGGTGCAAGCTTCGCACAAGGCGCTCGACCGCGCCGGCCTGGAGCCGCACGAAGTCGACGCCCTGCTCATCAGCACCTGCACCGGCTATCTCTGCCCGGGGCTGACCAGCCACGTCGGCGAGCAGCTCGGCCTGCGCGACGACGTCATCGCGCTCGACCTGGTCGGCCAGGGCTGCGGCGCGGCGCTTCCCAACCTTCGCACCGGCGACGCGCTGATCGCCGCGCGCCGCGCGGGCAAGGTGCTGTCGGTGTGCGTCGAGGTGTGCAGCGCCGCGATGTACCTCGACCAGGATCCCGGCGTGCTGGTGAGCGCGTGCCTGTTCGGCGACGGAGCGGCCGCCGCCGTCCTCTCGGCTGAACCGGGCGAGCGCAGCGTGCAGTGGATCGACGGCGCGTCGCTGCACGAGCCGGTCGAGCGCGACGCGCTGCGCATGGAGCAGCGCGGCGGCCTGCTGCGCAACATCCTGTCGAAGCGGGTGCCGCGCCTCGCGGCGCAGTACGCGCAGCGGGTTTTCAGGACCGTGTCGGAAAGGCACCACCCGGAAGAAATCAGCACCTGGGTCTGGCACGCCGGCGGCCGCCCGGTGCTCGACAACGTGCGCGACACCATGGGCCTGCGCGAATCCGAGATGGCGCGCAGCCGCGACCTGCTGGCGCGCTTCGGCAACCTGAGCAGCCCGTTCGTGCTGTTCGTGCTGGAGGCCGCGCTGCGCGAGAAGGCGCCGGGCGGCTGGTGGTGGATGTCTTCCTTCGGAGCCGGCTTCAGCTGCCATGGCGCACTTCTCAAGGTCGCTTGAGCCCGAGTGGCTCGACCACCTGCCGCCGGAGGACCCGCGCGCGGTGCGCTCGCGCGCCGACCTGCGGCGCGTCAACGCCCTGATGGGCAATGCGCGCGTCATCGCGCGCGAGCTCGGCCAGGCGGTGCGCATCGCCGACCTGGGCGGCGGCGACGGCAGCCTGATGCGGGCAGTGGCGCGCAAGGTCGGCCGCCCGCTCGAAGTCACCAACGTCGACCGCGTCGCCGGTCTGGAGGTGTTCGAGTTCCTCGCCGCTCCGGGCAAAGCGCTCGACGCCGTCGTCGCCAACCTGTTCCTCCATCACCTCACCGACGCCGACTTGCGCCGCCTGTTCGCGCTCGCCGCCGCGCGCGCGCCGCTGTTCGTCGCCTGCGAGCCGCGCCGCTCGCGCCTGGCGCTCGCCGGCAGCCGCCTGATGTGGTTCATCGGCGCGAACGACGTTACGCGCCATGACGCGGTGATCAGCGTGCGCGCCGGCTTCAGCGGCGGCGAGCTTTCCGCCTGCTGGCCGGCCGCCGACGGCTGGACGCTGACCGAGAAGGCCGCGCCGCCGTTCAGCCACCTCTTCGTCGCGCGGCGCGATGGCATCGTTTGACGTCCTCGTCATCGGCGGCGGACCCGCGGGCGCGGCCGCGGCGCTGCTCCTTGCGCGCGCCGGGCGCAGCGTTGCCCTGGTCGAGAAGTCCGCGTTCCCCCGCCGCAAGGTCTGCGGCGAGTACATCGCCCCGTCCGCTGTCTCCTTCCTGCATTCCGTCGGCATGCGGACCGAACCAAGGATCCGCAGGATCGCCGTATGGGCGAGCAGCCGTGCGCTTCAGGCGCCGTTGCCGGCGCCATACGCGAGCACCTCGGCGCGGGAGGACCTGGACTCGTTTCTTCTGAGCAAGGCAAGCGAAGCGGGCGCCAGAGTCTTCCAGCCGCTCAAGGCGAACTCCCTCGTCAGGACCGACGAGGGATTCCGGTGTGAATCGATCGAGGCGAAGACCGTAGTCGCGGCCCACGGCTCCTGGGAGCCGGGCCATCTGCCGACGCAGGCGCGCCATCCGGCAAAGCCCACGGACCTGCTCGCCTTCAAGGCGCACCTCCGCGGCGCCAACCTCGCGGCGGACACGATCGCGCTGATTCCCTTCCCCGGCGGATACGGCGGCGCGCTGACGCTCGCGGACGGCCGCGTGACCTTCGCCTGCTGCATCCAGCGCGGCGCGCTCGAGCAGATCCGGCAGCCCGGGATGGCGGCGGCTGAAAGCGTCTTCCTGCACGCGCAGCGCGCGAGCCTGGAGTTCCGCAAGTGCTTCGGAGACGCCCGGCCGGAAGGCGCCTGGCTCGCGTCGGGGCCGCTGCGGCCCGGCGTGCGCCAGCCGTATCGCGACGGCATCTACGCGGTCGGCAACGCGGCCGGCGAAGTCCACCCGATCGTCGGCCAGGGCATCTCGCTCGCGCTGCAGTCGGCCGCGCTGCTGTCGGCGACGTTCGGCCTGCCGCAGGCCTACGAGCGCGAATGCCGCAAGCTCTACTCGCGCGCCCTGTGGCCCTCGTCCCTCATCGTGCGCCTGACGCCGTACGCGCGCGCGCCCTGGATGCTGGCGCTGGGCGCCAGGCTCGCGGCGGCCTAGCGTTCCTTCGCCAGCATCGCATCGAGCATCCGTCGCGCCGCCAGCGGCGCGGCGTCGACCGCGATGTCGATCCGCTTCACCCCTGAATCCATGTTGCGCTGCTGCGCCTCGAGGATGGGAATGTCCTCGTTGAACACCTTCACCATGCCGGCGGAGAAACGCTCCTCCTGCACGGGATCGCCGAGCCCGAAGTTGCGGGTGAAGCCGAAGAAGTAGTGCGTGGTCTTCTCGGTCTCCGGCGTCGGCGCGCTGAGCGCCATCAGGTCGATCTTCCGCGACGAGTCCTTGCAGCCCGCGAAGTTGACCGTGAAGCACGGCGGCATGTGCTCGACGATCTGCCAGCGGTCGACGTTGCCCGGGAACCCGCCGGCCTCCTTGTACATCGGCGGCGGCGGCCGGTCGCGGATCCAGCGCGTGAAGCGGACCAGGCGCTCCTCGCGCTCCACTGCGCCCGGAAACTCGGTGATCGACGGCGCGCCGATGGACGAGGCGTGCACGTAGGCGAGGTGCGTGACGTCGAGGACGTTGTCGGCGATCAGCTGGTAGCTGCACTTCACCGGAATCATGTCCGGCTTCGTGAACGCCCAGTCCTTGTGCTCGGCCCACCACCAGTTCGGAATCAGCGCCGGGTCCGCCTTCGCCGGATCGCCCATCCAGATCCACACCCAGTTGTACTTCTCCACCAGCGGATAGGCGCGCACCTTCGCCTGCGGCGGAATGCTCTCCTGCCCGGGGATCTCCACGCACTTCCCATCACTGCCAAACAGCAGTCCGTGGTATCCGCACCGCAGGTTGTCTCCCTCCGTCCGACCCATCGACAGAGGCAATTGCCGGTGGCAACAGCGATCCTCCAGCCCTACGGGTTCTCCGCGAGACGTCCGGTAAAGAACCACCGGCTCGCCCAGGAGCACTCGTCCCAGCGGCTTCGCCGAGACTTCGCGATCCCATGCCGCGACATACCAGGAATTGCGGAGAAACATCAGACCGCGCGCGCCTCCACCACCAGCGCCTGCGCCGTGTAGCGGAACGGCTTGTCGCCTAGCAGGCGCGCCAGGTCCGCCGCCACCTGGTCGATCACCGCGTCGACGTTGCCGCCGCGCTGCTCGATGAGCTGCCCGCGCGGCGTGCCGCGCAACTGGCCGACGGCGAAGTCGCGGGCACTCGGCGTGCCGCACGCCAGGCGCACCGCTTCCATCCGAACCTGCCCGAAGCGCGCCGCGTCGAGCATCGCGCCGATCGCCTTGCGGTCGTTGAACCGGTAGGGCATCGAGCCGGTCTTCATCGCCGGGTCGTCCGGGTACAGCCCGGTCAACACCTGTTCCGAGGGCCTCGCGTGCGGATTGTTCTCCAGCCCGTCCCAGACGTTGAACAGCAGCAGCCCGCCTTCGCGCAGCACGCGGCGGGCCTCACGGAACGCAAGCTGCTTGTCCGGCACGAACATGACGCCGAACGCGCAGACGACCGCGCCGAAGCTGGCGTCTTCGAACGGCAGCTTGCAGGCGTCGGCCGTGCGCCACTCGACCGCGCCGTGCACCTTGCCGCGCGCGTACTGCAGCATCGCGTCGCTCAGGTCGCTGGCGACCAGGCGCACGCCGGGCGCGAGGCGCTTGCGCAGGTGCTGGGTAACCCTTCCAGTACCGCAAGCCAGCTCCAGCACGTCGCCCGCCGGCTTCGCCGGCAGCCGCGCCGCGAGCTCGGCTGCGAATGGCTCGAACTGCGCCGGCCCCATGATGCTGTCGTAGTACTCGGGGATCGAGCCGCTGAATTTCCGCATTACGTCGGACATGGCGCCCTCCTCACCCGGGCATACTACCCGCGTGCGCATCACGCTGAGCTTCGACAACGGCCCGACCCCCGGCGCGACCGACCGCATCCTCGACATCCTGAAGCAGCGCCGCCTGCGCGCGAGCTTCTTCGCCCTCGGCAAGCACGCGATGCGGCCGGAGGGGCGCCGGCTGCTGGAGCGCGCGAAGGCCGAGGGGCACTGGATCGGCAACCACACCATGAACCACGGCACGCCGCTCGGCGAGAGCGACGATCCGCAGCACGTCGAGCGCGAGATCGAGGCCACCGAGCGGGTGCTCGGCGAGCTCGCCCTGCCCGAGCGGCTGTTCCGCCCGAACGGCGGCGGCCGCCTCGGCGAGCACCTGCTCAGCGCGGAAGCACGGCAGTGGCTCGCGCAGCACAAGTACACCGTGGTCACCTGGAACAACGTGCCGGGCGACTGGCTCGAGCCGCGCCGGGGCTGGGTGGAGCGCGCGCTGAAGACGGCTGAAACGCAGGACTGGAGCCTGCTCGTCGTGCACGACCCCTATCTCGCGGACATGATGGACACCCTGCCCGCCTTCCTCGACGAGGTGGAGCGCCGCGGCGGCAGCTTCACGCAGGACTTCCCGCCCGACTGCGTCCTGAAGTTTCAGTAGCCGGTTCTTAATGGGGACAGACCCCATTTTTCTCATTTGGTCCAGAACGTCGCCCCCGCGAAAGCGGGGGCCCATGGGTTCCCGCTTGCGCGGGAACGACATCCTCTAGCCCTCTAACTGAGAAAAATAGGGTCTGTCCCTATTTAAAGTTTCAGTAGCCGCTTCGCGTTGCCGAAGTAGATCCGCCGGCGGTCGTCCTTCGACAGCTTGAGCTGGTCGATCGCCTTGAAGGTCTCGCGGATGAAGAGCGGGCCGCCCTCCGGATCGAACGGGCAATCCGAGCCAAACAATACCTTCTGGCTTCCAAAAAAATCCAATCCGCAGCGGATGCCGCTCGCCCAGCCATTGATCGAAGTGTCGTTGTAGAACATCTTGAAGAAATCGACCGGGCGCTTCTTCATCTTTTTTCTTAAAGATTCATAATCCTCATCGGCCGTCCGACTACCAAACTGATCCATCCCGTAGCCGACGCGGTGCGACAGGAACGGCACCATCGCGCCGAGGTGGTGGGTGATGATCTTCAGGTTGGGCAGCTTCTCGAACATCTGCGAAAACACCATGCGCGCCATGAAGGCGCTGGTCTCGTAGGGCCAGCCGAACAGCCACCAGATCTCGTACTTCGACTTCTGCTCGGTCGGATAGTCGGGCCACTTCGCGGTGCGCGACGGGTGCACCCAGATCGGCAGGTCGTAC